>JANZKA010000024.1 GCA_025060975.1 Candidatus Culexarchaeum nevadense | reverse complement strand
GTGATCGTTGCTGTCTCCACTTTTGTTTCTCCAAACTTTATGATTCCAGCATTTGATACATAATTATTGTTTATGATAAGTTGCTGTGCTATACTATCTAGGCTTCTCGTCAACCCAATGATTAATCCACACATGAGCATTGAGGCTAAGCTTAATCCGAATACCAACTTTATGATTGTTGAAGCTTCCCTGCCTTTACACAACATCATAATCATAGTTAATGATGCTATTAATTCACATGTGTATAGTGTTATTGGTGGAATCGATAGTATTGCAATGGATTTTAATTGATTTATCTCAATTGGGGATCCATAGTACTCCAGTTTGCTGTATACTATTGCTATGAATCCATTCAATGGTCCATTTAAAGTGTATTTTGGGGTTAAAGTCAAAATCAACTTGTATGTGGCGTTCAATAACATGATAACTAGAGACAATAGTGTAAGTTTGTTATGTGGTTTATCCTGTGAATTTGATGTATTTCCTCTCAAATACTTCTTCCTCCAATAATTCATACTTTAATTCCACATATGCATTTATGGCTTCACTTTCCCTTCTAATCTTCAATACTTGTTTTGATAATGCATTCACAGTTAATGGTTCTATATAATCTATTCTCAGTATTTTCGTGAATCCAGCTTTATCTATTGTCATGTATATTACCTTTATTAAGCTTATATTCATGCTTACATAGTTTGGGTTTTCAATTATCAGTTCTTCACCTTCAACGTATATGTTCAGTTTCCTCCAGTTTATTTTGTATGTATAGTTCCCTTCCAAAGTCCCCTTATCAAACTTTACTTTTAATTTGAAATTTATATCCTCAATCCCCTTCTTGTATGCCAATTGATAGATTTCTAATGGTGTTTCAACTATTACAGTGTGATCGTCACTTATACATGCCTTTGAGTATATCGTTTCGTTTGCTATTTTGAATAAACATTCCTCAACATTTATTGGATACGCATACTGTATGCTATATCTAACCATAACCTCTGATACGCTTAGAATTTTCACTTCCATTAAATTTACTGATGGTCTCACGATTGTTGATTGTATTGGAGTACTATTTATGGGTGTAAGTGAGATTACTGCTATGCTAATCAATATTGATGCCTCAAATATTATTACCTCAAAATCTTTACCCCCTCTTACATTCGCAACTATCTTCCCACATCTTAAAGCCATGTATAATATTGCAATGGCTACAGTAATTGGAAACCATAATTTTAGCGGTATTATTGCTGTAACTACGTATTTAATGTAATTCTTATCTATTGGTGGATCTGGTAGTTGCATGTTGTCACCTTTCATCACTATACTATCCCCCCTCAATTCTATGATTCTATGTGCAATGTACTGTATAGGTTCAATTGTGCATACCACTATGTCTCCAACATCATATTTCAAATAATCCCTTGATATGCATACTATGAGATCTCCACAATCTATTGTTGGCTTCATACTAGAACCAGTATACAGTATTATTGTTGCCGGTAAAATCAGTACTCTACCAATTAATGGTGTGAGTAGTAGAGTTACCAAGAGTAGCCTTAATAAAATCTGTTTCATCCATAACCAGCCTCAACTTTCAATGGATATTTAACTGTGATGTAATCTTCAACTTCATATTTGAATAGTATCTTCAATGTCACATTCCAATTGGCTGGATATGTCGCTGTAATATTCACGTAGAGGTTTAATATTGAGTTTTGTTGTGAAAGGATTTTCGATGTTTGTGCTTCCGTAATTAACCCATTAACTACTTTTGCTGACTTAGTGTATTGTTCATTAAAGTTTATCCATATGGATACATTGAATCCTAATGGCATAATGCCATTAATCGATTTAAATTCTAAACTTACATTGTAAACTCCATAATTATTTAATGCTACCAAAAATTTTTGTGGGTACGTATAGTATGATATCCTTTTACCAGTATATCCCGTGGATTCACCTATCACGAATATGTCATCCACACCATCCTCAAAATCTTCTGAAACACCATATATCCCTTCAACATGTACATCATCCAAGTAGGCTTCAAACTTTAATTCCGGTTTATCTTGATTAAGCCATCCAAAGTATGATTCACAAATTATTACTTGTGTTGCTTGAGTGATACTGTACTGGTAGCTGTAAATGTTTACTTGATCAACAAACCATTTTAAAGTTAATATGCATCCATCAATAGACCTCTCCATTTTAATTTTGAATTCATGTTTCTGGTTTGGGTTTATCATATGTGGTGGACTTTGCCCCTCGGAAGCAGGGTCTGGTCCATACAATAATCCTAGAGATGCTTTAACGTAGTTTCCATAGTATGTTATACTTGCCAAATAGAATTCATCTGTATACCCATTGTAGAATCTTAAGTCAATTATCATTATGCCATTTCCCATAGGGTCTTCAAAACTTGCTATGTGAATGTTCCATGAAACACTATAATATCCTCCAGAGTTCAAGTTGATGTATGGTGCTGGCCCCTCAAGATATATGTATCCATTTGTATCTCCATCATATACGTTTAAAGCTAGATTTCCTATTATAGTTATGTTTGCCGATGTATATGCTTCACCTAAATTTACAGTTGCACTTGGATTATTTGGATTCAAGAATATTATTGGTGGCTGAACTGGATTCAGAGTCGAATTTAATGGATTATAAACGTATGTTGATGAAAATGCCTTTAAATGCCAAATTGAAAGTATCAATACTACTGTTATGAATATTTTATGCTTCCCACTATGGTAGTTCTCATGGATTTTCATGGTGGACTCTCAACATTTTGCGTACTGTAAATTAGATTTAAAGTTGCTGAATCGCTTGTGAATGGTGGAGTATCGTAGCTCCCACCAGTTTCACTTATCTCAATTTCCACATCAATCCTCCATTCAGCTTTACCATTAATTAAAACCCAACTTGTTGATCCAGTTGCAAGTAGATTTACTTCAAGCTTCTTTGTATCCCCCTCATACAAATATAGTTTTGCATTAACAATTTTACTGTTCGTAAGTGAACTTGTGACTCTAAGCATTATGTAGTATGCGTTTGTGTCAGTATTATTTATCCTTGCAATGTCCTTATAATACACTTTCTGATATGTTGGATGTAATGTTAATGTTAGACTGGTGTTAGCATCACCAATAATTGCAGTTATAATTGTTCCACGTAAATCAGCTTTACCCGTGTTTATACCATACTTGAATATTATTGGGGGTGCTACCGGAGATATATTAGTGGTTAATGGGTTGTATGTGAATATCGAAGCATATGCAAAGCTTGTTAACATGGATACCAGTATAAGTATTAGTGTTTTACGATGAATCTTCAAAAATGAACCCTCCATTTAAAAATTTAACCTAAACCATCAACATAAAAGATTTACTGCTAAAAATTTTAGGCAAATTTAAAAAATGTGGAGAGGAAAGGGTGTTTAATTTGGTATTTTCATGTAAATGATTTCCCCAATGCTATACCCACTGATCCCGTGTACTGCTATTATTCTAGCGATTAGGTATCCATCTCTATATCCGATTACCTCGAATTCAAATCCAGTGTACCCTTCAGGCCATGGACCTCTCCCAATCATGCCCAACTTTTCAATTACTTCCCTAACTTCATCTTCCTTCAGGTGGCTTTGGTTTGTAGGTGAGGATAGTGTTGGGTTTGTGATGGCTATTGTCGCTATTATTGAAGTCAACAATACTAGAATTATACCAGTAATTTTCAGGCAACCTATCTTCCTCATGGGGTCACCATTAAAATATTTGTTGAAAAGACTCTAAAAGATTCCTTGAAAACATTTTCATTTACAACATGAAAAACACTTCATAAGTATACTCAAAATATTTGATTTACTGGTATTATATGGTGATCCACGATGCAATTATGTATGATATTCAACATTAACATAATGTGATGAGCATAGATTTTAAGAGGGATTTCTTGAATCTACTAGAGAAAGATGTTGAATTCCGCTATTTAGAGAAAGACAAAGTAAATTGTGGGAGAGATAAGAGCTTTAAGGCTGGAGCAGGAGAGATTACAGGATGAAGTGAAAAATATTGGAGTGCCATTGGATAATTTATTGTTTAGTAAAAAAGAGAGGCTTGGGATTGATGTGAAGTTAGATAGGATCTTCATTAATTATGTGGGAGTTAACATTTATGGTGTTGGTGATGGTACTGCGTTTTGGGATGCAACTGTTAGGTTTAGTTCCTTCTTGATTTATGAATTTGAGGAGAAGATTCGATTGGCAAAGAGGGGGATACCTATACTTCTAAAATCTATAGCTAAAAAGTGATATATGTTGGTGGCAATATTGCAAGTCGTAGAAATTGCTAATGAGCATGGTGACTGCAAAGGCAGGAATACATTCCTCTAATGTATGTGGTGTTTGATTTTCAATAGGGGGTTATCCCAAGCAATTACATTTAAATTTTAGGTTTCAACGCTCATGGTATAAGTTTTCCATTCATTGAAAACATTATTTCAGGGAATCCCTTATCTTATACTTTTACTAAATCTATTTTGGTGATTTTGTGTGAGGAGAGTTTACTCATCCATCGTAGTGTTGTTGATGCTACTTCCAATGCTATCCTCCACTTTAGCTATTTCAGCGGTTCCAATCAATCCTGAAATTAAGCGTGTTGAAAACATGCTGAATATTGCCTATAAAGCTAGGGAGAGAGTTGAGTATTTGATAAGTAATGTTATGAATAATGTGACGCTTACAAACTTGATTTCTGCTGCTGGGTTAATGGATGAATTTAATGGTAATGTAACCCTCTTTAATGAGGGTAAAATCTTAGATGAAGCTAAGGGGGTATATGATGCTGGGAATTATGCTTTAGCTTTGAATAAAGTTTCCCAAGCCCTTGACTTGTTTAGAGATGTGTTTAAGAATATTCATGTAATTGTTTGTAAGGCTGGTGGATGTTTAGAAGATGAGAATGCAATTAAAGCTGAAGGTTTAATTGTTGCTGCAAATCGCACATTAGAGCGCATTAATATTATACGTGAACTTGGGGATATCCCTGAAGAAGCTTATAGCAAATTGTCTGAAGCGGAATCTCTTCTAAACATAGCTGAACTTAGAAATCTTCTTGCTAAAGGTAATGTGAGTGGAGTGGCTCATAGAATTGCTAATGCTGAGAAGCTGATTGCAGATGCCATTAAGATCATTAAGTCTAAAGCTGAGGAGAAGTGTGCTGAGAGGGTGGATAAGTTCATTGCTAAGATTAATGAAACCTTTAATAAGATTGTTGAGAAAGCCAGATCTCTTGGAGTTAATGCCAGTGAAGTTTTAAAGATGTTTGGATTCAACAATTTAAATGAAATTCAAGAAATGAAGAACAACCTCATTGGAAAGGTGAAAAGCTTTGTTAAGTTTGGAAATGTAATTCAAGCTATAAAAGAGATGAATGATGCTATGGAGAAGATTAGGAATATGAATAGGGAGATGGAGAAGGTTCGCTATATAGCTCAATATCAATTTAATGCTGAACTTGAAGTTAAAGTTGAGAAGAGTTTTAGAAAGCCCTTCACAGTACTTGACATAACAATAACTAATACTGGTAATGCTACGCTAATATTCCCGAATTCAGCATTTGGCTTAATCATAGAGAAAAGTGTTGACGGTTTCTGGAAACCAGTGTACACACCTATATCTGCTCAAGTCCTAATTATGCTTAAACCTGGAGAATCTAGACATATAGTAGTGAAGGTAGATCTTCCTGCAGGCACATATAGGGTTGTGGTTCATGCCATGTGTGAGAAGGTACTCACTCCAGTAACTGCCCAAGCTGAATTTACAATTCCATAGAAATATTGATAATAAAAAATGAATTTACCTTTTTTATTTTAGTTCTATTACATTTTGTAATCCAACTTTTTTAACCTTCACAATTCCTTTACTCTCTAGTCTTCTTACCATGCGCCATAAGGTTGTTCTGGGTATGTTTGGGAATCTTTCTCTCAATTCTACTTCTAAAGCCTTTCCACCCTTCTCCTTTATGAATTTAATTATCTCAGCTTCTTCTTCAGTTAACTCCTTCATTTTACCTCTACTTCTAATACTTTTTATGGGGTATTTCCATATTAGGTAGGCTGCTATGATTATGATTCCTATTGCTGCGGTTATTGTTATTGGTGTTATTATTGGAGTTCTATATTCTCTTATAATTAATGTGCATGGTAAAGTTTTTGTGATGCCTCCACCTTTAGCTATTATTGTTATGGTGTATATTCCTGGTGGAGTATTTTGTGAAACCTTTATATTCATTATACTATTGAATGGAGGTATACCTACAGGTGGATTGAATGATATTTCGACACCTTGAGGTTGCCCTATAGCTGATAGTGTTATTTGACTTGCAATTCCGGAGGTTAAGGTTATGCTAATGGTTAACGATGCACTTTCACCTTGAGTTATAGTTGTAGATGGTTGCATTAGTGTTATTGTGTAATCCATTGGTGGTGAAATTGTTACTTCATAGCTTATTTCGCAGTATCCAGCTGGCATGGAAATCCTTATCCTACCATCTGTGGTTGATATTTGTGTTGGCGGAGTATTTATGTAGATTATTGTAGAGTTTTCTGGTAATATTATGTTTATTTGGAATGGGGAGTTTAGGGTGAGAGTCCATAACCCAGCTGTTTTCGAAGTTAGCTCGGTGGTATCATATTCTATGGTTGTGGAGATCGCTCCAAGCGTGTATACTATTATGTTTGTGTTGTTTATTTCATAGTCTAGTGGAGTATTATTCTCATCGTATGCTAAGATGTTTTTCACATTTCTTGATAGTAGTGGCATGGTTATTAGTGGTGTTGTCTCATTTACATCTAAACTGATTTTCACATGTACTAAGCCATCCTTGTATACTGTTAGAGTTGCCTCTTTTATGCTATATGTTTGTTGTGCAATGGTTTTTGGCATTGATACCATGGCAAAAATCGTTAGGATTAGAAGTATCATTGTAATCTTCTTCATTGCAATATAAGTTTGATTAGTTTGGGATTTAAGTATTTCACATTCTTCTTGTTTCAATATATGATAGTATTGAGAAGGATATGTATGCTAAGCCTGATATTATGAATACCGCATTATACCCTAATATTTCAACTATTAATCCAAATATTATGAGAGCTGTGGATTCAAACAACCTCATAGGGATGTGGAGTATACCTATATCTACTGATATGGTTTCATGCCTGTTTCTAGTGGCTTTCACTATTATGGATTCATAGAATTTAGCTCCTAAACCATCTGCAAATGCCATTATGATTATTAGTATTGGTAGGAGATTTGCGGATAAAGTTATCCCTACACATGCTAGCAAGTATATTATGCTTTGTGTTACTGCTCTAACGATGTTTAGTGGTTTCTTGAGGGTTAAGTATATTGTGAGTGATGATATGAAGCTATAAATTGTGGTCATAAATCCTATCCCCATGTAATCGTATCCAAGTGTTTTAGCCATATATACTGGTAGTATCATGCTGAATAATGGGTATCTTGATAGACTGTTTATGGCCATTATCATCGATATATACCAGAATCTTATACTCCTCCCCCTCAAATCTAGTGCTTTAAGTGCTTTCATCATGTTTAATCTTCCACTTTTCAATCCACTTTTCCATAGTAGTATTACTGGATATACTTGAATTGTTGATACTACCATTAGTACTGGGAATGCTGCATCTACATTTATCATGTTCATTACAAGTCCAGTTACTGCTCCACCTATAGCTCCACCAATGGATACCATTGCTATAACTCTTGTGGCTTCGCTGGCCTCTCTTCCTGGGGATAACTCGTATGTTGCTGTTCTACTCACAGCCCAATATGCTGACATGGATATACCCTCAAACACTTTACCAATGGCGAATTCCAATGGGGATTTTGCAATACTATATATCATTGTGGATGTTGTCATGCTCATTGTGTTTATTAGGAATAGTGGGGACCATCCCACTTGGTCTGCTATTGATGCAAATATCACCCTAACCACTAGGAATATTGCTGGCATTATTGAGAGTACTGCTCCAATTTCCACTAAACTTACCCCTCTATTCAGTAGGGCTAGTGGTACTGCTATTCCAAGTCCGCTGGATATGAAGTGTGTTATGAATGATATTGCCAACACTCTCTTCAATTGAGTTCACTTAGTGTTTTGAAGATTATGCTTTATAGTTATAAATTGTTTTCCATGAATTCCATAGGGTTTAATCCAAGCTCCATGATCATATTGTATAATTTGTTTATTGGGAGGCCAACTACATTGTAGTAGTCTCCATTAATCCATTCTATGAATAATCCTCCAAGACCTTGTATCTTGTATCCTCCAGCTGCATCCATGGGTTCTCCTGTTGATACGTACCATTCCAGTTCCTCCTCTGATAGTTCTTTTAATTTCACTTCGGTTTCAATGTAACTAAACTTTTCAATCCCTCTAATGTTGTCATAAATGTATATTCCACTTATCACTTTATGCTTCTTTCCAGAAAGCTTTCTTAATATTTCACGTGCCTCCTCTAAGCTTTTTGGTTTCCCTATTATTTTGCCATCAATGTATACTATCGTGTCCACCCCAACATATAACCCTAATAAATCTGTATTTAAATTGTCTAAAACCTTCTTCTTCGCATTCCTTTTAACAACTTCTATTGGATCCCCTTCAATTTCCTCCTCTATTTTTGGTGTTAATGTTTTGTATTTGAATTTGAATTTTTTAAGTATCTCACTTCTTCTTGGTGATGAGCTTACTAGGATTATGATCTTCTCATCCATGATTCCTCATTAAATTATCTTTTTAGCCATCTTTATTAGTATATATATTGTTGTGGCTGTTGCAGCTATTGTTCCACTTGTTGGTAGATTTAGTGTTAGGGATATTAGTATCCCAGCTAATCCTGCTATTAGTGATATTGTGAATGTGTATATGAAGATTTTTGATGTACTATTTGATAATTCTATGGAGGATGCTGCTGGAAGTATTGCCAATGCATATATTAGTAGTGCTCCCATTGCTCTTGCCAGTACAGCTCCTGTGGCTCCGATTAGTGCGAATGCCATGTAATCATATATTTTTGTTTTTAATCCTAAGGCTTCAGCTCCTTCCATGTCGAAGCATACGTATATCAGTTCCTTGTAGAATGCTATTAGAACTATTAGCCCTATGAATGATATGAGCGTCATACCCATTAGGTCGCTGTATGTTATTAGTAGTATGTCTGAGAGTAGGTAGCTGTTGACTTTTATTATTAATTCAGCTTTAAGCGTGCCTATCACTATTGAGTATGTGGATAAACTTATTGCTAAGACTACCCCTATGGCTAATCCCGTGGCTTCTACCCCTCTTTCTCTGACGATATATCCAGTTATAATTGATGATATTATGCTGAAGGTTGTGGCTGTAATGAATATTATTGGTTCATATTCTATTTGGCTGTATATTAATGCTCCTATGGCTGCTCCACCTAGAGCTGAGTGTGTTACTTCAGCTGATAGGTAGTGAACGTTTCTCAGTGTTGATAGTGCTCCAGTAATCATTGCAGTTATTCCTCCAAGAATTATCCCTATCAATGCATTTATCATGAATGGACTGTATAGTAGGCTCATTTAACTTCACCTGTGATGTGTATCTCCAATTATTGAGTAGCATTTCCCCTCAGCGAATATTATTCTCCCTCCACCATAAGCTTTTGATAGGGATTCTTCATTTAGAGCTTCATGAACTTTCCCGAAAGCTATAACCCTCCTATTTATTATCATAACGTTTTCAGCTAATTCTATTACTGGGTTTATGTCGTGTGTTACTAGTAGTATTGTTGTCCCATTAATCTTCCTAAGTTCTTTAAGCTTCTCCATTATTGAGTATTGACTTATAACGTCTACTCCATTGAATGGTTCATCAAGCATTAATATTTTAGGTTTTGAGATTAGTGCCCTTGCCAATAACACCTTTTGCTTTTGTCCCCCACTAAGTTGGTTGAATGTTTTGTTCATTAAATCTTTTATCCCTAGGAATTCAGCTATATTCTCCGCTTCTTTTAAGTCCTCTCTAGATATTATTCTAGGCCACTCTCTCTTCGTTGCAATACCCATTAATATTACATCTGTAACCTTCATTGGTATTCCTTCCATAACCCTATCTCTTTGTGGTATGTATCCCATTAGTTTTCTTACTTCGAAGGATTTTTCCATTGGATTTAACCCTAAAACCTCTATTCTCCCCCTCGTTGTTTTCACTAATCCCATTATGGCTTTTAGTAGTGTGGTTTTTCCAGCACCATTTGGTCCTATTATTATGTTTATTGATGGTGTATCTATCTTGAATGTTACGTCTTCTAATGCTACAATTTTATCGTAGGTGACTGTTAGATTTTCCACATTTATTATACTCATCTCCTCATCTCCTCCTAATCTTGTATATGTATGCTGATTCTATGGTTACGGTTATTCCGAGCATCGCAGTTATTATCCATGTTACTTCTTGGTTTGCTTGTGTAGACGTGTATTTTATGCTTCTATTTAGTAGCATACCGTTGATAATGCCAATATTGTACATCATTATGGATGTGTACCCCATTTCCATTGTGATCATGACTTCTATTATTGGTGCACCTGTTTGTTTAGATAATTCTTGTATTGTGTTGTATACTGGCATTTTTGATGATACATCTGAAACTAATATTATTCCACCTTCCTTTAATGTGTTGTATGCGGCTTCCATGGTTTTAGGTGTTGGTGAAGTCCCTTCTTCAATTGTTAGTATTGATGCTACTTCTAAACCGAAAATGTATGCTATATATTGCTCTGCTAGAAATGCTAATACCGTTTTTACACCACTAATTTTCCTTTTTAAGCTCATTATTTCCTTATTCAGAATATTTATTTCTTCTTTAAGTTTCGCGAAGTTTTCTTCGTAGTACTCTCTTCCCTCAGGATCTATTTCTGATAACTTGTTCTTTATGGCTTCCGCTATTACTATAATGTTTTCTGGTAGTATCCAGTATCCATGGTAATTCCTTCCTGACACCCCTGTCCATGATGGTATTTCCAGTATTGTCATGTTGTTTTTGTAGTCCATGAGGTTTATTGATATATCATTTTGCTTTACACCCTTTGCTTTAGCGACTTGTTCCACAAGTTTAATTTCCCAATCCATGTGTCCATCTATTACTATTAGTTTGGCTGTGGATGCTTGATATAATACTTGGGGTGTTATTGTGAATTGATGCGGTTCAATGTTTGGTGGAACTATGCTGAAAACTTCAACTCTAATTCCACCAATTTCTTCAACTATATACTTTAATACTCCAATGCTTACGGCGATCTTGATTTTCTCCAAATATCCTTCAACATTGAATGTTATTAATGTTGATATCACGATTAACAGTAATATTGCATATATGCTCTTCATTAGCTCACCCCACAGCACTCCGTATCTCTTGGTATTTCATCTCCATGGGGGCATCTCTTTGGATGACCCATGTATGCACACATGGCATCTATAACCTTTTTCGGCACGTATACATCGAATTTGGAGACGCATTCACATGCTTCCTCTAAACTCATATTAAACGTTATGTGTAGGTATGTTTCCAGTATCTTATACTTCCTAATTAGCATCTTGTATTTCATAACACCCTTATCTGTGAGTTTAACACCTCTCCATGGTGTGTGTTCTACAATGCCCATACTCTCAAGTCTTTTTATCATGTCAACTGCTGAAGGTGCTTTAACCCCTAATTCCTTTGCTATCTCTATGCTTGATGTGGATCTTTCTCCACAATTGGTTAGTTTCCCTATAACTTTTATGTATGTGGCTTCTCTGATGGAGATTTCCATTGACAATTTAGGTCGAACCTAAGTTAGGTTGAGCCTAAATTTAAATTTTTCCATCATGAAAAATTAGCCATTAACATTTATAATACTTGATTAAATTTTAAACATAAGTGAAACGAATTCTTTATATTAAACATGTATAATAGAACTGCTTAGTGATTGCTTAATGTCTATGGGGCTTCCATTTAATCCCTCTGAATTTGTTTCTAGAGCCATTGAGAATATTAGGGGGATTGTTGGTGGGGAGATGGCTGTTGCAGCATGTTCTGGTGGTGTAGATAGTACTGTTGCAACCTACATTGCCA
>JANZKA010000023.1 GCA_025060975.1 Candidatus Culexarchaeum nevadense | reverse complement strand
TATGCTGCTCTAGCATACCATTATCTTACTCATGGATTCTAAACCTTTCTCTTTATTTTTACTATATGCTCCCCCTCCTCAATTAATCCATATGTTAATACAATGGTTTCATCTTCTGATAAGTATTTGTTTTTTAGTAGCTCTTGATATGCTGCTTCTAATCCCTCCTTGTAGTCGTTTGCTTTAACTTTTATTGGCTTCAGCCCCCATACCATAGTAAGTTTTCTAAGTGTTTTAATGTTGTTTGAAGCAGCGTATATCTGGATTCTTGGTCTATATGCAGCTATTCTAGTGGCCATTCTCCCCTTCTGCGTGTATATTGCTAGTTTAGAACTTATTGATTCTGCTAATTTTGCTATGCTATGTGCAAATCTCTTTTGAATATCATCATCAATAGGTTTTAATTCTACGCTAACTCTCCCCTCATTTGTTTCTATTATACTTCTAAGCCACTTCACAGCTTCCAAAGGATATTTCCCAACAGCAGTTTCTCCAGTTAACATGATTCCATCTACTCCTTCGGCTATTGCATGTGCAACATCTGTTACTTCAGCTCTTGTTGGTGCTGGATTTTCCATCATTGATGCAAGTACTTGTGTTGCAATTATTACTGGTTTACCCATGAGTCTTGCAGCTTCAATTATCTTATGTTGTAGTATTGGTATTTCCTCTAATGGGAATTGCATTCCAAGGTCTCCTCTAGCTACTAGTATCATATCTGATTCTCTAACTATCCCTTCTAGGTTTTTCACTGCGCTTACACATTCTATTTTTGACATTATTGCCATATCCTCTGCCCCTTCTTCTGTCAATATCTTTCTAAGCTTCTTCACATCTTCTCCACTTTTAACGTAGCTTAGTCCTATGTAGTCCATGGAGTTTTTCGTAGCAAATTTTATACTCTTCAAATCTTCTTCTGTTATTGCTGGTATATTGAATTCCTTCCCTCTTATCACTATCCCCTTTCTTGATGTTATCTTCCCGGGTGTTAGTGCTTTTACCTTAACTTCACTTTCTTTTACCTCTTCTACTTTTAGACTTATGTTTCCATCATCCATTAGTATTATATCCCCTGGGACCACTATACTGTAGAATTCTTCGTTTGGTAGTGGTATATTCCCCTCATGATCTTCTATTTTATTAACTATCTTTAATTCCATGTCTTGTCTTAGTTTTATTGGTTTTTCAATGTACCCTAATCTTACACTCCCACCTTTTAAATCTCCACCAACTCCTATAACCATCTTTAATTCTTCCTCAATCTTTCTAACATTCCTTAAGTGTTTGCTCCATTCATCTTCGTTTCCATGGCTGAAGTTTATTCTGAATGCTGATACCCCTTCCAATACCATTTCTCTTACAGTTTTTGGGTTCTTTGTTGAAGGTCCAAGGGTTGCTATGATTTTTACTTTCATATTTCTTCGAATAACGTATGGTTTCTATGTTTTTAATGTTTATTTCTTTAATCAGTCATTTAAATTTTAATTACTTTTTAAATGCAAGATATAAATAAATGTTTACATTAATTTTTGTCAGGTGTTTTGCTTGATTGATGTTGAAGAGATGCGTGAAGTAGTTCGCGGTTATAGGAATCCATGTATGTTAATTATAGGGTCTCATTCAGCTCTTGATGCTTGGAGTGGAGCTAGGAGTAATGGTTTGAGGAGTATAATTTACACTACTAGGGAGCGTGCTGTGATATATCTTCATAATGCTATAGCTGGGGATCCAGATGAATACATTGAAGATCTTCCACAAGTTGTTTCTAGGGATGTTCAAGTTATTGGAGATTTACGTGACTTATCTGGAGATTGGAAGTATGCTATTCTAATTTTGGATAGATATTCGGATATTGTGAAGCATGTGGATGACCTCATTGAATTGGAAGCTTTGCAAATTCCAAATAGGGCTTTCTCTGTTTATGTTGGTGGTGATGATTATTGTAGTGTTATTGAGAATGATTTTGCAGTTCCAATTCTAGGTTCTAGGAGGCTTCTTAAAATTGAGAATAGGGGTATTGAAAGGGATTATTACTGGTATCTTGAAAAAGCTGGTATACCGTATCCGAAAAGTATTAGGTATGAAGTTTACCATGGTGGTATCCGTTTTAAGGAGCCATATGAAAATCCATTGATATTGAAGACTTATCATCCACAAAGGGTTTTTGAGAGGGTTTTCATTTTTGCGGCGGATTCTAGTGATCTTGAACGTAAGGTTGAGAAGGCTATTGAGGATGGCTATTTAAATGAGGAGACTTTAAAGGCTGCGAGGGTTGAGGAGTTAATTCTGGGTCCTCATGCTAACTTCAACTTCTTCTTCTCACCATTAAACTCAATTAAGAGTTGGGGTAGTGTTGAAGATTATTATTCGAAACTATATAATCTCAGTTTGGAGGAGGCCAGAATATGCTTAGCCAATGAGTTTCTTTCAATAGATGAACGTAGGGAAACAGTCCTTGATGGATTGAAGAGACTTCCAGTTGATGTTCAATCTAAACTTGAAGAGAAGATTCTACCATCCTTCGAAGTAACACTTCATGCTATGATTAGTATACGTGAATCAATAATAAAGGATGTCTTGAGATGTGCTAATAGACTCCTACTCTGTTTGAGGAGTGAAATTCCACCTGGGATTATTGGTTCATGGTGTCTTCAGACTATAATAACTTGGGGTAGACCAAGAGATTATGGTTTGAAAGCAGGGTTTAAACCAGATTTTGAAGTTGAGGGTTTAGGTTTTGGTTTATACGATAGTTTTGGTGAGAATCCACCTATGCATATACCTGTCACTCAAGATGTTGCTTTAAGGCATGGTGGTGGAACTAATGTGCATATGGGTATTGGTGGTCAGTACTCTAATATTAGGTATAATAGGCGTATAAGTTTAGGTGAAAGGATAGGTTTGGAGATTAAGCGTGCAGTTAGAATGAAGGCTTTGGATCTCATTGTTACGTGAAGAGGTGATTGTATTGTATAGTGTGGAGAAATATCCAGACCCCTTTTCAGATAGTGGATTTGTTGATGCCGTTAGATATTCAAATCTCGACTTCCCATTGCTTAGGAGGGGGAAGGTTAGAGACATATATGATCTTGGAGATCACTTAATACTATTTCATAGTGATAGGATCTCTGCTTTTGATGTTGTTTTAAGGGAACTTATACCTATGAAGGGTATTTATCTCAATAAACTTACGGCTTTCTGGTTTGAACGTACAAAACACATATTTCCAAATCATTTTGTTGAAATTATTGACGATAGGTCAATTAAAGTTGTTAAAGCTAATCGTATTGATATTGAGTGGATTGTGAGAGGATACTTGTATGGTTCTGCTTGGAGAAGCTATTCGAGTGGTAAGAGGGTTATATCTGGCGTTGAACTTCCTACTGGTTTGAGTTATGCTGAGAAGCTTCCTCAACCAATACTCTCCCCTACAACGAAATCTGATGTTGGTCATGATGTGGAGATTAGTAGGAGTGAGGCTATTGATAGAGGTCTTGTTTCACGTGATGAGTGGAATGAGCTTGAGGAAGCTTCCCTCAAGCTTTACTCATACTATAATAGTGTTGCTGAAAGTAATGGCTTGTTAATTGCTGACATTAAACTTGAGTTTGGAAGGTTTAAGGGTGAATTGATACAGATAGATGAAGCTCCCACACATGATTCGGCTAGAATATGGGTTAAAAAGTATTATTGTGTTGGTAAACCTCAAGAGAGGTATTGTTTAGATAAGGAGTTTTTGAGGGCATACTTGATGGCTAGAGGGTTTAGTGGTGCTGGAACCCCTCCACAACAGATACCTATAGATGTCATTAAGCAAGTGGCTTGGAGGGTTAGAGGTGCATATGAAGTTATAGCTTTTGGTAGATGTGTTGATGAATTGCCCTTGAAGGGATTAGAGGAATTTGTTTAGGGGGGTTTTCCGTGGAGTATTTAAGGCATAATTGTGGTGTTTCTGCCATATATAGGTTTGATGGTGATAGTGTACTGGAATACTTGTATTGGTCTTTGGTTTCACTGAATCATAGAGGGCATCACTCATATGGTATTGTAACGTATGATGGAGATTTCCATTCACTAAAAGATCTTGGATTGATTTCAGATATCCCCATTGATAAGATTGCTTCCATGACTAGACAGCTTACTGGGAATGTGGGTATTGGTCATGTTAGATATGCCACAAGTGGTGAATATTCGAAATTCAATTTAGCTTTAGATGCTCAGCCAATAATTGTTGGTGATGACATTAAACTTTGTTTAGCATATAATGGTAATATAGTAAATGTTAATAGTCTTAGGAGATATCTATCCAATGCTGGGTATACTTTTAGGGGGAGTTCTGATGCTGAAGTCCTTGCTTTGATGATACTACATTGGCTTAATAAAGGCTATAGCATTATGGATAGTGTTAAAAATGTTATGGAGATGGTGGATGGAGCGTATTCGGTTGTTGCATTATTAAATGATGGAACTCTAATATTCTTCAGAGACCCATATGGTATTAGACCTCTAGTTTATGGTTTCAGCAATGATGAAAGTATGTTGATGGTTGCATCTGAAAGTGTAGCATTAAATACCAATGGGATTAGAGATTTCAAAGTGGTGGAACCAGGTTTCCTTTACATTTTTTCTGAAGGTAGAAATGAGACTGTTAAGATTGCAAATTGTCCAGGTGAATATTTATGTTCATTTGAATTTGCATATTTTGCTAGACCTGACTCTAGGTTTAATGGTAAATATGTTTGTGAAGTTAGGCAAGATCTTGGTAGGAAACTTGCCATTAGATATAGTGGCATTGCAAGTAGGGTTGACTGTGTTGTTCCAGTTCCTCAAACTGCCGTGGATGCAGCTTATGGTTTCCATGAGGTTTCAGGTAAACCATTACAGCAATTGATTGTGAGGGATAGGTATGTTAAGCAGAGAGCATTCATATTGTTCCCTGAAGATAGAAGGATAATCTTGCAACATAAATACAATATCTTGTTTGATAGGTTATGCGGTAAGAAGATTGCATTGATAGATGATAGTATAGTTAGGGGGGATACTTTGAAGACTCTTGTTTCAACATTACGTGAAAGTGGAGTTTCTGAAATACATGTTTTTGTAACATTTCCAAAGATTATAGGGCCATGCTTTTATGGTATTGATATGGCAACATTTCAAGAGTTGGCAGCATTTAATAAGAGTGATGAGGAACTATGTAAATTCATTGGTGCTGATAGTGTTAATTATCAGACTATAGAGGATTTCATTGACTGCATATCATCTAAGAATGTATGTTTGGGATGCTTGACTTTAAACTATCCAACTAACTATGCCATGAAACTTTCACGTTTAGCTATGAATCTAGCTTTAAAGGGTGTTAATATTAAAGGGAGAATAACTGAAGAGTTTGATGGTGATTTTTATGGTTAAATTCAAAGTTAGAGTTGAAGTTTGGTTGAAAGATGAACTTGTTGATGCTGAAGGTAAAACCGTTGAGGAAGCTTTAAAGGATTTAGGCTACGATGTATCTGGAGTTAGGGTTGGTAAAGTTTACATATTTAACGTTGAATCTGAGTCGTCTAGTGATGTTGAAAGGGTAGTTGTAGATATTTGTGAAAGGCTTTTGGCTAATCCAGTTAAGGATAAGTATTTTGTGAGTGTGTTGGGTCATGAGGTATGAGGTAATTAACATACCCCCAGAAGTTTACATATTCCATATATCTGAATTCTCAGATGAAGAGTTAATCGATTTATCGAGAAGTTTAAGGTTAAATCTAAATTTAGTGGAGTTAAGGAGTATTAGGGAGTATTTTAGAACTAAGCTTAATAGAGGTATTTTCGATTTAGAGTTGCACTCTTTCTCTCAATTGTGGTCTGAACATTGTAGACATAAGGTTTTTAGGGGTTTAATTGTTGATGAAAATGGAGAACCCATTATTGATGATATGTTGAAGAATTATATTGCGAAAGCCACTGAGAAGTGTAATAAGCCTTGGATAGTTTCATTCCTTAAAGATAATGCTGGTATAATTGAGTTTGATGATACTTACTCTATAGCTGTTAAAGTTGAAACTCATAATCATCCATCAGCAATAGATCCATTTGGTGGTGCTGCTACTGGTGTTGGTGGTGTGATTAGAGATATTCTTGGTGTTTGGGCTTCACCAATAGCTTGCATTGATGTTCTATGTTTCGGCCCCTTAGATTATCCAATGGATGCCATTCCAAGAGGGTTTAAGCATCCTAAATACCTCTTTAGGGGTGTTGTGAAGGGGATAGGGTTTTACGGTAATAATATGGGTATTCCAACAGTTGCTGGTGCAATATGTTTTGATGAGGGGTATGTTGGTAATGTCGTTGTATATGCTGGTTGTATAGGGATTTTGCCAACATCCTCCTATAAGTTTTCATCTAAACCTGGTGATAAATTGATATTGATGGGGAACTCCACTGGTAGAGATGGAATTCATGGTGCATCCTTTGCCAGTAGCGATTTGAAGGAGGATTCTGAGAGGATCTCTAGGTCTGCAGTTCAAATACCTGACCCTGTTGAAGAGGAGAAGTTGAGGCGTGCAATAATTAGGATTAGGGATGAAGGTCTTGCTTCAGGTATAACTGACCTTGGTGGTGGTGGATTGGCTGTTGCTGTGGTTGAGATGGCTGATAGAATTGGTGGTGGAGCAAGAGTCTTCTTAGATGAAGTTCATTTACGTGAATCTATGCTTCCATGGGAGATATGGATATCGGAATCGCAAGAGAGGATGCTACTAATGGTTCCAAGTGAGAATGTTGATAGAGTATTGGAGATTGCTGAGGAAGAGGATTTAAAGACTTCTGTTATCGGTGAATTAACCGAAAACCCATTTATTGATGTATATTATCATGGAACTCTTTTATGTCATATTGAAACGAGCTTCCTATTACGTCCTCCAAAAGCTAGGTATGTGGCCAAGTGGTATGCACCTAAATTACATGAACCATTTTTCGATGAACCCATGGATTATGGTGATTTGTTATGTAAATTGTTATCTTCACCTAACATTTGCAGTAGAGAGGAGGTTATTAGAACATATGATCATGAGGTTCAGGGTAATACCGTGATTAAACCTCTTCATGGAGATTATGGTGGCCCAAGTGATGCTGTTGTCTTAAAACCAGTCTCGAACTCTTGGAGGGGGGTTGTGATTTCTGTTGGAGTTAAACCTTGGTATAGTAGAATTGATCCATATTGGATGGCTGCTTCAAGTATTGAGGAAGCTTTGAGAAATAATGTTTGTGTTGGTGGAAGGAGAATTGCAATACTTGACAATTTTACTTGGGGGAATCCTGAAAAGCCTGATAGGCTTGGAAGCTTAGTTAGAGCTGTAAAGGCATGTTACGATTTTGCTGTTGGCTTTGATGTTCCGTTCATTTCAGGTAAAGATAGTCTATACAATGAGTCTCCACTTGGACCAGTACTTGAAACTCTACTCATAACTGCTGTGGGGATTTTGCCCGATATTAGGAGAGCTGTAACTTTAGATTTTAAGTATGCTGGTAACCCAATATATTTGATTGGCTTAACTCTACCGGAACTTGGAGGTTCACAGTATTACCGTTTGATGGGGTATATTGGTTCATCTGTTCCAAAAGTTGATGTTAAATCTTCTAAGAGGATCATGGAGTTGATTATTGAAGCTATGGATAGGGGTTACATAAAGGCTTGTCATGATATTTCTGATGGAGGGTTGGGTGTAGCTATATCTGAGATGGCTATATCCAGTAATTTTGGTGCTGAAATATATTTGGATAGAGTTCCAAGAGTTGATGTGAATAGGAATGATGTAATACTATTTTCTGAGAGTAATGGAAGATTCCTATTGGAAATTGATAAGAAATTTGAAGATGAATTCTGTGAACTTGTGAATTCATATGGTTGTAATGCTGGGAGGATAGGTTTTGTCTCGAAGAATTCACGTATGGTTATTCATGGTTTAAATGGTAATGTTCTTATCGATTTGGAAGTTGAACTTTTGAGAAAATGTTGGAAGGGTGGCTTAAAGCTATGAAACCCAAGATATTAATTATACGTGTTGCTGGAACAAACTGTGATTCTGAAACTGCTAGAGCACTGGAGGAGGCTGGAGCTTCTGTGCAGATAGTTCATACTAAGAGATTGATTGATAGGCTTCTAGATTTATCCTCTTTCCATGGATTAGTTATCCCTGGAGGGTTTTCTTATGGTGATTACGTTAGAGCTGGAGCAATATGGGCTTCAAAGCTTTATTCGAAACTCATGGATGAAATTGTTTCCTTTGCGGATTCAGGTAAACCAATACTTGGGATATGTAATGGATTTCAAGTTTTGGTCGAGATTGGTCTTCTTCCAGGTTTAGGTGAGTTTGGTTTGCGCAGTATATCTCTAGCACCAAATGATTCAGGTAAGTTTGAGTGTAGGTGGGTTTATCTTAAACCTAATGGTAGTAATAGGGTATTCATGAAATACTATACTCCGGATAGAATTATTAGGATGCCAGTTGCCCATAGCGAAGGTAAATTCATTGCTTCAAATTATATTTTAAAGGTTTTTGAGGAGAGAAAATTAATATTACTTCGGTATGTAATGCCGAATGGTTCTCCAGCCGGTGGAGTTTATCCATTTAATCCAAATGGATCTTACATGGATATTGCTGGTATATGTAATGTTGATGGGAATGTTATGGGTTTAATGCCTCACCCTGAACGTGCAACGTATTTATGGCAGTACCCTGATTTTACTTCAAAAATTTATGGTGAGCTTGAATATGCTTATGGTGATGGTTACTGGATATTTAAATCCATGTGTGATTACATAATTGAAGAAATTATTTAGTAGTTATCTTTGAGATGGTTTCCTCTGCATACCTTATGGTTCTCTCAATTAGTTTCTCTGTTTCTCCAAGATAGTTTTCTGGTTTTAGGAGTTCTTCTATTTCCTCCTTTTTCAAGAGTTTCATGATTCTATTGTCTTGAATTAATGCATCTTTGAATTCAATTTTTTCCAGTAAAGCTTTTCTAGTTATTTCTCTCAGAATTTCATGGGCTTCTGTTCTTGACATCCCCTTCTCTACGAGTTTCATTAAAACATTTTCACTCATTATGGTCCCTTTTGTTATTTCAAGATTCCTCTTCATATTATCGACATTTACTATTAGGTTTTCCAATACTTCCATCATTGAATCAAGCATTTCATCTAGTGTCAATATTGTGTGTGATATTAGAAATCTTTCACTACTACTATTTGTTAAGTCTCTTTCATGCCATAATGGTATATTCTCTAATGCAACTATAACCATTGATCTCAACACTTTTGCTAATCCACAGATCTTTTCTGATGTTACTGGATTAGTTTTTTGGGGCATTGTGCTACTTCCAACTCTCCCCCCAACCCCCTCGGCTAGCTCCCCTATTTCTGGTCTCATAAGTTCTCTAACTTCTAGTGCAAGTCTATCCAGTTGGCTTCCAAGTATTGCTATGTTTGAAGCTAGCTCTGCAAATCCATCTCTAGGTGCTATTTGTGTTGAAATTTCATGTGGTTTTAGTTCAAGAATTCTTGATGCTTCTCCTTCAACTATTAGTCCCTTATCTTTCCATGATGCCATATTTCCAACAGCTCCTGAAATTTTACTTTTTATCAACCTCTTTTCCATTTCATGTATCCTTTCTAGGCTTCTTGTGAATTCATATACGTAATTTGCGAATTTGAATCCAAGTGTTATTGGAACTGCGTGTTGACCATGAGTTCTACCAACCATGATCGTATTCTTATACTTTTTACTGTATTCGATTAGTTTGCTGATCACTTTTATTGTTTTTTCCTCGATTATTTTTAATGCATCTCTTATTATTAGGCTCCATGCTGTATCAACTATGTCGTAGCTTGTTGCGCCGAGATGTACGTATTTTCCTGCTTCACCGGATTTTTCGGCTAGTGCTGTGGCTAGTGCCATTATGTCGTGTCCAAGTTTTGCTTCTAATTCATCTACTCTGCTTACCTCTACTTTGTGGACAGCTTCCTTTATCTTTTCAGGTACCCATTCTTCAACTATTCCGGCTTTTGCCAGTCCATATGCTATTGCAACTTCAACTTCCAATCTTCTCTTCATAATCTCTTCTCTTGTAAATAGCTTTCTCATTTCCTTGCTTCCATACCTCCATTCTAGTGGGCATATTTCTGTGGACAATCTTTTCACCTCCCCCTCATTTTACTCCTATACTCTAATAGTTTAGCTTTTAATTCATCATATTTCAATGCCAGTATCTCCACAGCTAGTAGAGCGGCGTTTCTAGCATTGTCTATTCCAACACATGCTA
Source organism: Candidatus Culexarchaeum nevadense (assembly GCA_025060975.1). Classification (GTDB taxonomy): domain Archaea; phylum Thermoproteota; class Methanomethylicia; order Culexarchaeales; family Culexarchaeaceae; genus Culexarchaeum; species Culexarchaeum nevadense. The sequence continues at coordinate 2,497 of JANZKA010000023.1, read as the reverse complement.
CCGGGATTCCTGGGGGCATTTGAACTATTGATAATAGTGCATCTAATCCAAGTAGCTTCACTTCTCTTGGGACTCCTATTACTGGTTTAATGGTTTTTGATGCTATGAATCCTGGTAGTGCTGCTGATAATCCTGCTATGGCTATGAATACTTCTGAATCACATTTCTCAATGTACTCTGAAAGTTCCTCTGGATTTCTATGTGCAGACATTACTCTGTAATCAACTTCTATGTTGAATTCACGTAAGGTTTGAACAGCTTTGTCTCCAATCTCCTTATCACTTTCACTTCCCATGATAACGCTTACTTTTGGCATGGGGTTCACCAACTATACTCTTTATAAAACTTATATTTTATGGTTGCCTCTCCATGTTAGGGCACTATTAAATATTTGTTTTATAGAATATCCTTTGGAGTTGCTTATGTCTCAGATATATGGATCTATGGGTGTTGATGCTTTAAAGAGGGCTGTTAAGATTATTGAAAGTGTGGTGCAAAGCTCCTTTCCATACGCGTTTACCAATGTTTTAAAGTTGGGTGATGGGAGATGTGTAGCTTTACATGTTGATGGTGCTGGGAGTAAACCTATAATAGCATATTTGGTTTGTAAGGAGTTTGGTGACTACAGTTTCTTTGAATATTTATCCCAAGATGTTTTAGCCATGAATCTAAATGATATTATTGCTGTTGGAGTTAAGCCTATGCTTTTCGTGGATTACATAGCATTAAATCCATTTAGACTTGATAGGGGGAGCGTTCTCAAGTATATAGCTTCTGGTTTCTCTAAAACCTTACAAACACTTATTGAGTTGGGTGAAACATCGAAATCCTTTACTCCGTTTTTTGTTGGTGGTGAAACTGCAGATATGCCTGATCAATTAATGACAATTGATGTTGCTGGAGCAGTTTATGGGGAAGGTGATTGCACAACTATTATTGATGGGACGAGAATAGCTGATGGAGATTTAATTTTGGGTTTAAGTAGTTTTGGAAGGGCTAGATATGAGTATGTTGAGAATAGTGGGATTATGTGTAATGGTTTAACCTTAGCTAGACATGTACTCTTAAATGAGTACTATGCTTTAAAGTATCCTGAAACTTTTGATCCAAATAATCGTTTACGCTACTCTGGACCTTATAAATTGGAGTCCTACGTTGATGAACTTGGAATGACTATAATGGAGGCTTTGTCTTCGCCTACAAGGATATATACGCCAATCATTGCTGAAATTTTATCGTCGTGTTGTGGTTACGTGCACGGCATGATCCACATAACTGGTGGTGGATTTGCAAAAATGTTGAAGGTTGGATGTGGTGTTAACTACGTAATCAATAATTTGCCAGAACCTCCACCAATATTCAAGTTGATTCAGAAGATTTGTAAGTCTGAATGGAGGGATATGTACTCAGTTTTTAATATGGGTGTAGGCTTTGTAGTCATTGTTGAACCAAGTATTGTTGACTCCATAGCCAGTATATGTGATAAGTATGGTATTCAAGTATTCAATATTGGGTTTGTTGAGAAAAATTTTGATGGGGTTAATAGAGTTATAGTTAAATCTGGAAGTTTGAGGTTTGAGTTAACCCCCCATTAATCTTGTTTCCTTTTCTCTTCTATGACAACCATGGTTGTTGTCGACATTATCTTCTTCATTTTTCTGATTTTCATTGTCACTATATCTCTAAGTTTGTTTATATCTTCAGCAATTACCTTCGCCACTATATCGTAAACTCCATAAACTATATATGCTTCTTCTACTTCTTCTAAACTTTTCAGATCTTTAAGAACTTCTTCTTCGGATCCTATCTGAGTATTTATTAATACAAATGCTTTTACAGGCATTTTCAATCTTAATAATATTTCTACCCAGTACATTTATTTATTACTTTTCATTGGGTATTGAAACTAAAACTTTATTTCCACCACTTATTCTCATAGTATGATTTGTCATTTGATGGTGTCTTGGTGATGGGCAGTAGGGAGGGGAAGAATCCCCTCATAGCCTTTGGATCCGTGGGTGAGGTTTTACGTGGAAACCTCCTTGTAATGATTGTTAGTAGTGGGATATGGACTTTCGGAAGTTCTCTAGTATCCCCCTTTGATACATTGTATTATCTTGGTTTAGGGGGCATCGTATACAGATATAGGGTACCTAACTGCTCTATGGAGTTTTGCAAGAATATTCTCTTTAGTTATTGGCGGTTATCTTGCTGATAGGATTGGTAGGAGAGTGCTTGTTGCCCATTTAAGTTTTGCGGTTGCGATTGAAGATCTATATATTGCTTTAATTCCAGATTGGAGGTATGCTATACCTCAAAGGATTTATGATGGTTTTATTGGAGGGCTTAGAGAACTTGCATTTAGTGCATTGATAGCGGATATGCTGCGTGGCAAACCCTCCCTCCAATGTTTGGTTTAATATCACCAATAATTGCTGGAAGGTTGATTGATTTATATGGTTTAGTTTACATGATGCGTATATTTCACTTCATAACA
>JANZKA010000022.1 GCA_025060975.1 Candidatus Culexarchaeum nevadense | reverse complement strand
CATTGATTATTAGCCCCTCTATGTATGGGATTTTCGATTTATATATTGATAGGTAGAATCCATCTAACTCTGCTTTTTCAATGTTCATTACAGCTTTACTTAATGCTTCTCTCACTTCAATTATACTTTCACTTAAACTTACACTTTGAAGTTCTATGATCAGCCTTTCTCCTGCATTCAGCTTTATTGGTTTTCCAGTTAAATTATATTTCTTTGTGTATATGTATCTCCCAGCACCAGCTGAGTATGAAACTTCTGTTATCACGTTTACGTAGATGTTTGCTGGTACTGGTATTAAGTTGCTCTCTATTTCTAGGGCTATGTATCCAACTCCCTCCCCGAATGCGTCAAGGATTTTTGTTCCATTTATCTCGATTTCCTTTAATGATGGAACACTGTATACGTTTATCCTCCCCTTTGAATCGCTTCTTGCATCTAGACATTCACCATAAATTCTTATTTCAGCTGCTTCGATTAGGGTTATTGTTAATTCAGTATCTTCATATACGTCTAGGTTTCTATATCCTATGATGTAATCTAGTGTTGGGGTTTCCGGTTTATCTGCCTTTGCATATATCGTGTATGATCCTTTGGGTAGTATGATTTCTTTCGATCCATATTCTAGGGTTAACTTTTGGTAGAAGCTTAATGTTTTCTGTGCTGTAATTCTATAAATGTATATCTTTGCATCTTTTATTGGTTCCCCCTTACCATCTACAACTTTAATTAAGATTTTGAAATTTTCTTCAGCAATCACATTGTTTATGGTATTTGCTATGACAATTAATGCTATTGAAATTATCAGTATTGAGGTCAGCTTCCTCTCAAATCTTCTCATCTTCATCTTAATCTATCAATAATTTGAGTGGACTTCACTTATAACCTTTAGTTGTTATCATGTTTTGTTGCTTGTTTTCTCATGGCATTCTTTAATGCAAGTTTTATATGGCTTCTTGCTTCTTTAAATATTATTTCACCGTGTCCTGGTAGCATTGCATTTATGTTTAATGTGAGTATTCTTTCTAGACTTTTAATAAGTTCTTTGTGATTCCCTGTTGGCAGATCTGTTCTTCCATATTCTCCATTTGCAAATACTAGGTCTCCTGTGAATATTATTTCAGAGCATTGGAAGCATATGCTTCCAGAAGTGTGTCCAGGGGTGTGTATGACTTTAATTTTAGCTTTCCCTACATTTACATTTTCATCGCCGTATAACGTGTATATTCTATCTTTACCGATTTTTAGATTCTCCATTACTATGTCTCTATCATTTCTATGTATGTATATTTTCATGTTATCGTTTTCTTCCAGTAGTCTTTTAATGTCTCTTGTGTGATCTCTATGTCTATGTGTTATTAGAACTTTCCTCACATCTTCAGTGGACATCTTTAGTTCTCCTAGAGTTTCAATTATGTTTGAGTGTGGAGGTCCATATCCAACGTCTATTATTGCTGTTTCTCCATGGCTTTCTATTATGTATGTGTTGGAGCTTAACCCGTAGCTTATTACCGCGTAGATCTTCAAGTCTTCTGTAGATTTAGCTTGTATGTATGGGTACATCTCCACTTCTAAACATAAACTATGTATTGTTTATTAATAAATGATGTTGTTTTAATAGAACTTGTCAAGTAAAATTTTTATAAGTATTCTTACTTAACCTATTGAGGTGTTTTTGTGATGGCTGAGCGACATAAACTATATTCATTTGATTACAGTACTGGTAAGATAGGTTTCCTTGGTAGGATATGTCCAAAGTGTGGTAAAGTTATGGCTACTCATCATGATAGATTTAATTGTGGATATTGTGGTTACACGATTTTCGTTAAGAAGAGGTGACTTAAATAGTTCTATAATGGTTTTGATGGTTATGGTGGAGCTTAAGGGGGCATTCAATTTACTGGCGCTACCAGTTAGGAGGGCTTTGGAGAAGAGGGGGTTTACTTCCCCCACTGAACCTCAGGAGAAGGCTATACCATTAATACTTGAAGGTAGAAATGTCCTATTAATAGCTCCAACAGCTTCTGGTAAGACTGAAGCTGCAATGTTACCCATATTTAGTATGATGTGTGGTTTGCAAGGTCAAGGTGTTAAGGCGTTATACATAACCCCTCTTAGAGCTCTTAATAGGGATTTACTTGAAAGGTTGGAGTGGTGGGGTAGAGAGATTGGTTTTAGGGTTGCTGTTAGACATGGTGATACTGAACAATCTGAGAGGGTTGCTCAAGCTAGAATGCCTCCAGACCTATTAATCACAACTCCTGAAACTCTCCAGATAATTCTGGCTGGGAAGATTCTGCGTAGAGGTTTATCGACATTGAGATGGGTTGTTGTAGATGAAGTTCATGAGCTTGCTGAGGATAAGCGTGGAGTTCAACTTTCAGTAGCTTTAGAGCGTTTGAGGAAGCTTATAGGACATGACTTTCAAATTGTGGGTTTATCTGCAACTATAGGTAGCCCTGAGACTGTGGGGAGATTTCTTGTTGGTAATGGTAGGAGTATAGATATTATTAAGATTTCGGCGGCTAAGCTTATGAGGCTTAAGGTGGTATTCCCAGAACCTTCACAAGAAGATTATGAGTTGGCTGCAAAGCTTTATACGCATCCAGATGTGGCTGCTAGATTGAGGTTTATAAGGGGGCTTATTGAGAATTATAATTCAGTTCTCTTATTTGTTAATACTAGAGCTATTGCTGAAGTTTTGGCTTCTAGATTTAAGGTTTGGGATATAAACTTTCCAATTAGTGTTCATCATGGTTCATTATCTAAGCCATCTAGAGTTGCAGCTGAGAGAGGGCTTAAGAATGGGGATTTGAAGGGGCTTGTATGTACATCATCTCTTGAGCTTGGAATAGATGTTGGTAGGATAGATCTAGTCATACAGTACATGTCGCCTAGACAAGTTACTAGATTGATTCAGAGAGTTGGTAGGGCTGGTCACAGTATTGGTAGAGTTTCCAATGGAGTTATAGTTACAGCTGATCCTGATGATACCCTTGAAGCCATGGTTATATGTAGAGCTGCATTGAATGAAGAGCTTGAACCAGTTAAAGTTCCAGAGAAGTCTTTTGATGTGTTATGTCATCAAGTGGCTTCACTTTTAATGTATAGGAAGAGGTGGAGTTTCGATGAAATTCTGGATGTGCTTAGAGGTTCATATCCATACTCCAATATATGTAGAGATGATATTATTTCAGTTTTGAATTACATGCATAATAGGTATCCTAGACTTGCATGGGTTTCCTTTGAAGATAGTGTTGTACTTGCACCCAGGAATAGTAGGAATGTATATGAATACTTCTTTGAGAATCTATCAATGATACCTGATGAAAAGAAGTATTTGGTTGTGAATGTTGAGGATAATGTACCCATAGGCTTCTTAGATGAGGTTTTCGTTTCAGAGTATGGTGATCCAGGTAGGAAGATAGTTTTTAGGGGGAGTTTATGGAAGATTAAGGAGGTTATTGGTGACAGGATATATGTTGCACCGGATAATGATCCAACTGGAGCTATTCCAAGCTGGGTTGGAGAGGAGATTCCAGTTCCATATGCTATAGCTCAGGAAGTTGGTAGAGTTAGGGGTTACGTTGAATCTAGGCTTCTTTCAGGAGCTTCCTTGGATGATGTTGTGATGGAATTAGCTGGGAAATATCCTGTAGAGCCAGAATCTCTTAAAAGGGCTTTAAATCATGTTTTTGAGCAAGTTAAGAGGGGGGTTCCAGTTCCAAGTGATAGGGTTGTCACGTTGGAGAAGTGGGGTGAACTCATAATTTTAACAACGCATCTTGGGCATCTCGCCAATAGAGCTTTGTCGAGGGTTTTGGGGGATGCTTTATCGGAGTTTTTAGGGCATTCCGTGGAGATTCAGGAGGATCCATATAGAATTGTGATTAAAGCTTCTGAGGATGTGAAGGTTGAGGATGTTAGAGATTTGATAATTAAGTTGAGTGAATCTGATGTTAGGGAGAGATCTATTAAACTGGCTGAGAGGTCTGGTCTCTTCAAGTATAGGCTTATGCATGTTGCGAGGAGATTTGGGGCTATATCAAAGGATATGGATGCAGCCAGTATTGGTATGCGTAGACTTGTAGAGTTGTTCAAGGGGTCAGTTGTATATGAAGAGGCTTTGAAAGAATATTTATCTATGGATATAGATGTGGATACTGCTCAATCATTCCTTAAAGATCTTTCTTCAGGGGTTAGAGAGCTTAAATGTTTTGAGGTTAAAGATTTGTCACCTACATCTAGAATTGGATTGGAAAAGATATCCATGAGGAGTGAGATAATTCCACCTGAAAGGTTGAGGAAAGTTCTAATTGAAGCAACTAAAGCAAGATTACTCAATGAAGTTAGATTCTTCGTTTGTATTGAGAATTGGGATTGGTGGAAGCCTATTAGAATAAATGATTTGAGTGAAGAGATTAAATGTAGAGTTTGTGGTTCAAAGCTTATTGCTCCATTGGATGTTGATGAGAGTGTTGTGGAGAATATTGTGAGTAAACGTGGATCAAAACTTAGTTCTGAGGAGAGGAGAATTGTTGAGGAAGCACTTGAAAATGCTAAGCTAATATCTGAGTATGGGAAATTGGCTGCGATAGCTCTTGCTGGTAGAGGGCTTAATGCTAAAATAGTCAAACCAATACTTGAATCCTTCAAAGAAGCTTCAGATGCATTTTATGAGAAGATTATGGAGGCTGAGAGGAAGCTCTTAGGAGAGGGTTCTAGTGGGAAGGGTTTTGGAAACATTTAATTATATGAATTCCTAAGATGTTTTGGTGCAAATTTTGGCTGTAGACGATGATTTAATTGGAGCAATAATGGATAAGTTGAGGGAAGTCATTGATCCTGAAGTTGGATTGAGCGTTGTGGATATGGGGCTTATAAAGGATGTATCAATAGTTTCTGAGGGTAAGGTTAAGATAAGGATGAGCTTGACAGTTCCATCTTTCATGTGTCCACTTGCAAGATATTTAATCCTAAGTGTTAAGAAGGCTGCTGAATCAGTTCCAGGAGTTAAAGAAGCTGAAATAGAGTTGATAGAACCATATTAAATCCCATTAAACTGGATTATTGATGTAGCTATGTCCAGAAACCTCATACATGAATCATTAAAACCCCATTTATTTCCAAATCTAACTCCAATTCAAGATCTCGCCATACCACGAATTCTGTCTGGTGAGAATCTACTTCTAATAAGTCCTACTGGTGGAGGTAAAACTGAAGCTGCATTTATTCCAGTTCTCAGTTTATACCTAAATTTTAGAGATAAGTTTGGTAGAATTCCGGGTGTGCATGTTCTCTACATAACTCCACTTAGAGCTTTGAATAGGGATATACTTAGGAGGATGAAGGTTTGGTGTGATATGGTGGGTGTTGATATAAGTATTCGTCATGGTGATACTCCCTCTAGTGTTAGACGTTTACAACTTAGAAATCCTCCTGAAGTTTTGGTTACAACTCCGGAGAGTTTGCAGGCAATTCTCCCAGCTGCTGGGATGAAGGGTTGGCTTAAGAATGTTAAGTGGGTTATTGTGGATGAAGTTCATAATTTGATTAGGAGTAAGCGTGGCACTCAATTGGCTTTTGCTTTACAACGTCTTAAACTTATCTCAAAGAAGTTTCAAATAATACTTTTATCAGCAACTATTTCAAATCCAGAGTATGTTGCAAAGTTTTTTAGTGTTGATGATGAGATTAAAGTTCTAATTGATCCATCAATTAAGCCCTTTGAACTGCATGTAGAGAATCCCATTCCAGATAGCTTGGATTATGATTTTAGTTTGAAATGTATGTGTAATCCAAATGTGGCTTCTAGGATTAGGAGGATCATGGATTTAATTAACAATTCAAGGTCTACCATAGTTTTCGTGAATTGCCGTGAGTATGCTGAATATCTTTGTAGTAGGCTTAGGATTGCTGGTTTAGATGTTTATTCCCATCATAGTTCGCTATCGAGGAGTGTTAGGGAGCTTATTGAGTATAGGTTTAAGTTAGGTGATTTGAAGTGTATTGTTGCAACATCATCACTTGAGCTTGGTATAGATGTGGGTTTTGTTGATTCTGTGGTTCAATACTTATCTCCACGTCAAGTTTCAACTCTAATTCAGAGGGTTGGTCGAAGTGGTCATGCTTTAAGTAGGGTTTCTAGGGGGTTCATTATATGTAATGGGTTTAATGATGTTTTGGAGAGTATGGTTATATGTAGGATGGCTTTAGAGGGGGATTTAGAAGATTTACTTTCTCATGAAGGTGCATTGGACGTTTTGGCACATCAAATTGTTGGCTTAATTTTGGATTTCAATGGGATTTGGGTTGATGATGCTTATGGAATTATCAAGTCTTCATATCCATATAGAAATCTCGATTTCAAATCATTTTCTTCACTCTTAGATTACATGCTTAAACTTGATCTAATTAAGATTTCCAATGGGTTTCTAGTCCCCTCTAGGCGTAGTAGGAAATATTATTATGAGCATTTATCCACAATCCCAGAGGAACTTAAGTTTCCAGTTAAAGTTGAATCTAGTGGTGAAGATTTGGGCTTTCTTGGGGAAGACTTCTTCTCAGAGTATGTTAAGCCTGGGGTTAAGATAATCCTCCGTGGTAGACCTTGGGTTATAAGTAGGATAAGTGATTTTGAGGTTTACGTTAATCCATCCACAGATTATATTGCCGCTATACCTGGATGGGAAGGGGAGGTTCTTCCAACCCCTAGGAAGGTGGCTTTGAGGGTTGGCTCATTGATTGGTAGGATGTATGAAATGTGGATTAATGGTGCATCAATCAATGATATACTTAATAAAATTCATTTAGAATTCCCCTTCGGGTTTGATGCATTAAAGTATTCCATAAAACCCATTATAGATTATTTTGAGATGGGATTCCTTCCTCCAACTGATAAGAGGGTTATAATAGAATCCTTTGATAATTTCATTGTAATACATTCATTTAATGGTCATGGGGTTAATAGAGCATTATCAAAGATTATTAGCACGTTATTGATGGATAGGTTTAGAGTTAAATGTATTTCAAGATTTGATGCTTATAGGATACTACTCATAGTAGATGGTGTAAGGGGTAGGGATATTGCCGACCTTTTTTCCAATATAGATCTCGATACTGCTCATAGAATACTTTATTTTAATGTTGATCCATATGTTATTAGGCATGTAGCTTTAAAGTTTAACGCTATCCCCAAGGGCTTACAATATAAAACCACAAGTTACTTAATGCATCTTCCAGAAATCTTTTATGAAACACCAGTCTACGATGAAGCTTATAGATTTGAGCTTGTGGAACATTTTGATTTTGAGGGGTTGAGGGATTTTATTGATGGTTTAAGGAGTGGGGTTATAGAAGTGAAGGTTTTAGAGAAGTCCAGTAAACCTTCTCCATTGGCTATGCCCATAATTGATGTTGGAGATATACAATCATTGACTAATGAGGAGCTTTTTGCGTATAGCATTTTCCATAAAACTGTTACTTTTGTATGTATGGATTGTTTGAAGGTTTGGGGTGTTGTTGTTAAAGATGTTTCTGAACCAATAAAATGTCCTTATTGTGATTCTATTAGAGTCGTGCTGGTTAAATGGAGGATAGAGGATATTTTGAAAGTTCTTTCAAAAATTAAATCTTCTGAACCATTGAATTGTGATGAGGATTATCTTGCAACTTACTGTAAGATGTCTTCTGACCTTATATTACTTTATGGTGTTAAGGCTGTAATTGCCCTTGCTGTTAAGGGGGTTGGCCCATTAACTGCATATCAAATTTTGGCTAAGACACATAAGAATTTGGAGAGTCTACTTAGAGATTTAATGGATGCTATGAGGGAGTATATGTATAGCAAAGCGTTTGGAGGGTGAATTTTAGTTTTAAGTTATATTGAAACTTATTTCGAGAAGCTTTTTTGAAGGTCTAAATCTAACATCCTCTATCTTTATGTATCCAATTTCCCCCGTGGTTTTTGTATGCATTTTGTTGCATGCATTTATATTCCAATCTTCTATAACCACTATGAATAGCTTTTTCACATCTTCTGGTACTGGGAATAGATCATAGATTTCATCTCCAAAAACCCTTTCAGCCTCCTGTCTATCCATTTCAATAATCTTTACTGGTACATTCTCCATAACCTTTTTATTTGCTAATTCCTCTATCCTTTTCAATTCATCTTCTGTGGGTTTCCTATCGTATTGAACTGTTAATCTTCCATGATTGCCTTTAACATATACGCTTGCAGTCCATTTTGCTCCTAAAACCTTTCTGACGGCTCCTTTAAGTACATGTAGTGCTGTATGTGTTTTGATTTCCAATTCTTCTTGCAATTTTGCCCCCTCCTTAGCTGAAGATTTTGTTTAGAATTCTTTTTAAATCTTCTTCGTTTTCAATTCCTTTAACAAGTATTTTCCCAGTTCTAAATATGTTTAGTTCAATTCCATTGAAGATTCCCTTCATGTATAGTCCTCCAAAATCTATTAACCCTTTGAGTTCACTCTTCAATCTTTCTATGGCTTCCATTACTTTATCCATTTTCAATACAACTACGTAGTCTGCTTCTTTTCCGCATGCTTTTATAATTTGTTTAACGTACTTCTCCACCCCTCCTCAACTCCACTATCTCTCTAATTACATTGAGCATTTCTTCAATTTCTGATTTTGTGTTGTAGATGTAATAGCTTGCTCTTACACTTCCATCTTCTGCTCCAATTATTTGGTGTATTGGTTCTGCGCAGTGGAATCCGCTTCTCACGGCTATGCCATATTGGTCTAGTATTAGTGCTGTTTGATGTGGATTTAATCCATTAATGTTGAATGCCACTATACCAACTTTTATATTTGGATTCATTGGTCCATAGATTTTAACATCCCCTATATCCATTAACCCCTTCATGGTCTCTTCCACGAGCATTTTCTCATGTCTTTCAATATTTTCTAATCCTATTTTCATGAGGTATTTGGCTGCTTCACTAAGCCCTATTACTCCAGCTATGTTTGGTGTTCCAGCTTCCAGCTTCTCAGGCCCCTCACCCCAATCTATTTTACAAGTCCCCATTTCCGGGATCCATTTAACATTCTTTATTGTGCCTCCACCACTAATTGTTGGTTCTATTTCTTTGAGTATTTCACTTTTAATGTATAGAACTCCTGTTCCTGATGGTCCAAGCATTTTGTGTCCGCTAAAGGCTAGGAATTCGCAGTTTATGTCTTTAACGTTTATTGGCATGTGTGGTGCTGATTGTGCTGCATCTATCGATACTGGTATCCCGTTTTCATGTGCTATTTTCACTATCCCCTTTACATCGTTTATTGTTCCGAGGACGTTGGAGGCATGTGTTATTGTTATTAGCCTTGTCCTTTTGCTTATTAGTTTTGGTATATCTTCCATTTTCAGCGTTCCATCTACGTTTACTCCTATGAACTTCACCTTTACCCCCCTTAATTGTGATAGTGTTATCCATGGTGTTATGTTGCTGTGATGCTCCATTAATGATGTTAATATCTCATCCCCCCTTTTTAGCTTTCGTAGTGCCCATGTGTATGCTACTATGTTTATTGCTTCAGTGGTGTTTTTTGTGAATATTATTTCCTTGGGGTTTGCGTTTATCATTTTTGCAATTGCTTCTCTAGCTTCCTCATATAATTGTGATGCTTCTTGACTTAATGTATGTATACCTCTATGTATGTTTGCATGGTTTTTCATGTAGAATTCCATAACCCTATTTATCACTTGTACTGGTTTTTGTGTTGTTGCTGCATTATCAAAGTATATTAGCTTTCTACCATTAACTTCCCTTGATAGTATTGGGAAATCCTTTCTTATCTCCTCTACATTTAACATTTTTACACCTTTCTAAACTAATGTTTAGTAACATTTTTATTTAATTATTACTATTGTTATTTTGTATTGGTTTATGGGTAGCGAGATTAGACGTGATGCTGAGGATTTAATTAAAATTCATGGGACTCCACCTAGGGAGGTTTATTTGGATTCTGAGAATTCTGGGCTAATATTTCCAGAGGCTCTTAAAGCTATGGTTGATTGCTATGTTGCTTATGGTTATGGTCATCCATCTATAACACATAAGGTTGGTTGGGAATCTTATGAAGTTCTAGTTAAATCATCTGAGGTTATATCGAAGGCTTTAGGTTGCAGTTCAGATGAAATATTGTATCTTCATAGTGGAACTGAAGCTAATAATTTGGCTGTTTTGGGTTTTGCTAAGGCTCATGTAGGCTCTTCTAGGAGGAAGATTCTTGTTTCAAGTATTGAGCATTTAAGTGTGATTCATGCGGCTGAGAGTCTAGTTAAATATGGTTTTGATGTGGTTAAGATACCTGTGGATGTTGAGGGGTTTGTGGATTTAGATGCTTTATCATCGCTTATAGATTCCAATACGCTAATGGTTAGTGTGGGGATGGTTAATCATGAGATTGGCGTTATACAGGATTTGAGGGGGATTATTGAGGTTGTTAAGGATCGTGATGAGAATATAGTTTTCCATACAGATGCTGTGGATGCTCTTGGTAGAGTTAAGTTTAACTTAAAGGATTTGGGTGTAGATTTAGCTAGCTTTAGTAGTCATAAGGTTTTCGGTCCTAAGGGGGCTGCATGTCTATATGTTAGTGATGGATTGAATCTTGAACCTATATTGTATGGTCAGTTAAGTACACAGAGGCTTTGGCCTGGATTAGAGAATGTTCCAGCAATATGTGGTTTCGCTAAGGCTGTGGAGGTTATGATGGATAGATTTGATGAGTTTAATTCTAAGATGAGGGGGTTGAGGGATATGCTTATAGATGGAATTTTAAGCTCAGTGGATCACTCCATATTGAATGGTCCTAGAGGGGGGCGTAGGGTTTCAGATAATGTTAACATAAGTTTCATATATTGTGAAGGTGAAGCTTTAACTGTGGAGCTTAGTTTAAGAGGGGTATATGTTTCAAGTGGTAGTGCATGTACCAGTAGAATTCTTCAGCCAAGCCACGTTCTAATAGCTATTGGTAGGAGGTTTGAAGAGGCTCATGGAAGCATATTGATGAAGGTTACACCGATGCATAGTTCTGATGATATAAACTATGTTTTGGAGAATATCCCTAAAGCTGTGGGTAGAGTTAGATCCATCAGTCCATTTAAGGTGGGGTGAGGGGTTTGTCCAATAGAATACCATTAATATATTCCCCTAAGGTTTTGGAATTATTTAGGAATCCTAAGAATCTTGGGGCAATTCCAGATGCAGATATACATGGAACTGCGGGTAGCTTAGCTTGTGGAGATATGATTGCAATATACATTAAGCTTTCAAGTGATGGTAAGAATATTGAGAAGGCTACTTTCGAGAGTTATGGTTGTGCAGCTAATATTGCAGCTGCAAGTATAATGACTGAGATGATTAAGGGTAAGAGTCTCGAAGAGGCTTGGAATATTGATTGGAAAACTATAACTGAAGAGCTTGGAGGTCTCCCAAGTGTTAAGTATCATTGTGGAGTTTTGGCTGTGGGTGCTTTGAGGAGGGCTATCAGGAAGTATTTTGAGGGTAGGGGGGATAAGCCAAGTTGGCTTCCAGAGGATTTAACCCATGAGGAGAAGCATGCTATTGAGGAGGAGAAGCTTATGGAGCAATTGTCTAAGAGGGTTCAATCGCTCAAGTAGTTTGAGATTTAATCTTTTCAAGAGCTTTCTCAGCCCATTTTGGGTCTTCAAGCATGGCTCTTCCCACCGCAATTAAATCTACCTTTCCACTTTTAATTACGTTATTGGCGTATTCTGGATCTCTTATCCCTCCAACTCCTATTACTGGTATTTTAACTTTAGACTTTATCTTTTCAGCTAGGGGGATGAAGTATCCTTGACCTGTTAGATTTGGTGGTCTAGAGCCGCATAGCCCTCCTGAAACGTTTATCACGTCAATCCCATACTCCTCAAGTTTCACTGCAAATTTCATTGATTCTTCTATGGTTGTTCCTCCTGGCATCATGTCGTCAGCTCCAATTCTATATGATAGTATCCTCCCCTCTCCAATAATTCTTCTAACCTCTTCCACTATCTCTAATGGGAATTTAATTCTCTTCTCGAAGGTTCCTCCATATGTGTCTAGGCGTTTATTGGTTATTGGTGATGTGAATTGGTTTAATAGGAATCCATGTGCTCCATGTATTTCAACTCCATGAAATCCTGCTTTCACAGCTATATCTGCAGCTTTTTTGAATGCTTCTTTAACTTCAATGAAGTCTTTTAGGGTCATTTCTCTAGGTTCTTCAGTCCACCCTTCGAGTTTTATTGCTGATGGTGCTATTGGTTTTTCCCCAGTTATCTTTGATGATGATCTTCCACCTCCATGATTCAATTGTATTATTGCTATGGCTCCATTCCCCTTTATGGTATCTGCAAGTCTTCTAAGCCCTCCAATCAATTTTTCGCTGTATATTCCAAGTTGTTTTTGACTAACTTTTCCATTTAATGCCACGTATGAATGTTCTACTATGACTATTCCAGGTCCCTTACTTCTCTCATCGTAATGTCTTATGATTTCTTCGGTTACTTCACCATTGACTGTTGCGAGTTCTGTGGCCATGGGCGGTAACACTATTCTATTCCTAATTTTAAACCCCTTAATCTCTATTGGTGTTCCCAGATTCATTTCCATAACCATTTAAATTTACGTTCATAAGCTATATTAGCGTTAGTGTTAGGGCTACAGCTACAATTCCAGTTAAGTATATTCCATCGAATGTTCCAGCTCCACCTATACTAACCATGGATGCACCTAGCTCCGGTATCTTGTTGATGTTCATTAAGTCTGCACCTATAAGTGTTCCAAGTGTTCCACTTATGTAGGCTATGAAAGCTGGGTTGCATTTCGGTGGGATTACTGATATCGCTATTGATGTTAGTGCAGTTATTAGTGGTGGAATGAATCCTGGCACTACTATACCGAATCCACGTATAACCCTAGATAGCCTATTAACAGTTATGGATATTATTGTTGTGGCTAGAGCTATTTTCATGTAAACGTTTACTGTTGGTGGTAGCCGTGTTAGAATGTATATGGATATGGTTAATGGTATTATTGCTCCACCAAGATTTATC
>JANZKA010000021.1 GCA_025060975.1 Candidatus Culexarchaeum nevadense | reverse complement strand
AGCCTTCGGTTATGTTGATTCAACTGGTAAAGTTTACATGCCTTTTGCATTGAGCACTGGCAACTACACAATAATGGTTAGATGGCTTGGTATTGATGTGTACAACAGCTATGATAAGGAGGTATTCTACAAGATCGTTAAGCCAACAGTATTCTACACCGCCTTCACAGATGTATTTGATGTTTCATTTAGATTGACTGATGATGTTGGTAGGAATCTTGCTGACTTAACGTACACGTTTGCTGGTGGAGAGTATAGTGTTAGTGGTAAGACTGGTAGTGATGGAACATTCAGTGCAGATCTTGTTCCAAGAGGTAGCTACAAGATAACTGCACTCTGGCCGAGGAAGGATATTGAGGTCTTAGATATTGATGTCACTGTTACTGGAAACCTCGTTGAAGTTCCAATTAAGTGTAAGGTTTATGATGCAACTATAGTGGTTAAGACTCCAAAGGGCACATTACTAACTGCAGCTACTGTTAGTGTTACCTATCCTGATGACACTACAGCTACTGCAACAACAACTCCTGCTGGTGAGGTTAAGTTCACTCAGATTCCAATTGGCACATTAACTGTTACTGGAGTTACATGGCTTGGAAAGAGCATAACTGTTACTCCCGCAAGCTTTACTGTAGATAAAACTGGAGTATACACTCTAACCACAACCAACGTCTACACATTGACTGTTAAGGTTGTGGGTGCTAGAGGGCAAGGGTTAGGTCCAACTGCTGTTTCAATTGCACCTATAGGTATTACTGTTGAGACTGATGAGTCTGGTGTTGTTAGTGTTGAGGTTCCAGCTGGAACGTACACTGTCGCCGTCAACTATCGTGGTATTGAGGATTCAAGGAGTGTTAGTGTTACTGCTGATAAGACTGAAACCTTTGGTCTCGATGTGTTTGCAACCATCTTTGGCCGCCCATTCAGAACTGCTGAATTCTTCGGTGAACTCATACTACTACCAATAGTAGTGATCGTAGTGCTCTACCTGATATTCTACGAGTACACTGTTTGGAGAAGGAGAAGACTAGCTGTTGTTCCACCAACAAAATAAACCCCCAAATTTTTTTATATTTTTTTAGCTAAACAGTTTTTGGTGTCATTAGGTTTTGTCTTCAATTTTGCTTTTCATTTATGAGTGTAGGTTGAAGATTGTTCTGGCTTTAGCATTACTTGGAATAACACTCATAATAATTCCAAATATGCGTATACTGATCTTTGAATTTGATTGTTCAAAGGTTTTTATTGAAACATTCAATGTTGGTTTAGCCTTTTTAGTTGGTGTCTTAATAGTTTATCTAATCCCAGTGATAATTCCACCTAAGAGGGAGTTTAAAGCTGAGAGTTTTAGGGTTTTCTGCCCAAATTGTAGTTCTAAACTTATTGTTTCAGAATCCTCATTTAAATGTCCAAATTGTGATTACAGTATTAGTGGAGATGTGAGTCTGCCAGTTTCAGATCTTGTTTCAATTCTTGATTTAGCTTTAACTGGTTGTGATGGAGTTTGCCTTTATGCTCAGCGTATTGGTGAATGTAGTGTGGTTAGAAGATATGCTGAAATGTTTAATTTGTCTCTTCCAAGAAATTGTCCATTTAGGGTTGTTAATAGAAAAAGGTGAATGGGTATTATTGTTTACCCCTTTAAGCTTTGCACTTTTCCGCTAGTAGCTTGTTTATTTCTTCTACAAGTGTTTTTGCTTGTTCTTCTGTTAACTCTGGAACTTTTATGGTCTTTATCCCTGTTGGAGTCTTCTCTTCCACTACTGCTTCTCCTTCTGGTGAGACGTATGCTCTACTTATGTTTTCAACATATATGTCTCTTGGGAATAGGTGCTCGGTAGCCCACTTGAATATTCTTTCAAGACTTTTGTGTTCTTCAATCATATATTCTAGGAATGCCTTTGCCCCAGATTTCAAGTCTATTTCAAGTTTCTCATCGCTTAAAATTATTATGTACGTTTTTGTTTCAAATGCTACTCTAGCTTTCATTTTAGAATCCTCCAATAATATTTTCAAATCTATAAATATAAGCTTAATGAAACCTTCTTTCAAGCTTCTTTAAGTATCTCCCCCTCTCCACTAGGCATTTCATGGCTTTTACTGCTCTCTCTACTTCTGGGTATGATGGTATCCCTCTCTCTTGGAACATTCTTAGAATTTTCTGTGTAGGCTCTCCTCCAGTAGATGCGATGAGTATTGGTTTATTTGTGGATTTATATGCTTTTTCCACTTCATCTACAACTTTAACGTTCATTCCTGGTGGATGTATTAGGACTATGACTACTATTCCATCGACATTTTCATCTCTTGAAACTATCTCTATAACATCTCCATACATTTCTGGTGTTACGCTTCCAGTTAAGTCTATTGGGTTGTGTGGTATTGCGAAGGGTGGTATATGCTTCTTTAATTCAAGTTTCGTTTCATCCTTTAATTCTGCAAGTTTCAATCCAACCCCCATCCTCTCATCTGTGAGTTTATCTGTTGCCATAACCCCTGCACCTCCACCATCAGTTATTATTGCTATTCTATCTCCAAAAGCAATTCTACCAGTGGCTAATGCTCTAGCGTAATCGAATAGTTCATGTGTATCATATGCTCTTATAACTCCAGCCTTTTTGAATGCTGCTTCCACTATTTCTTCTCTACCTGCAAGGGCTCCTGTATGTGATGATACTGCTTTAGCTCCCTCCATTGTTCTTCCAGCTTTTATTGCTACTATTGGTTTAACTTTTGATGTTTCACTTGCTACTTCAATGAATCTCTTCCCATTGGTTATTTCTTCTAGGTACATGGCTATAACCTTGCATTTCTCATCATGCAACAAGTATTCTAGTAGGTCTATTTCATCAACATCAGCTTTATTACCATAACTTATGAAGCAACTTAACCCTATGTTTTCCATGGTCATCCAGTCTAGGAATGCAACTCCCATAGCTCCACTTTGTGATATGAATGCAATATCCCCCTTTTTAGGTCTTAGAGCTCTATCTCTCGGTAGGAATAATGTGTCTATTTTGTTATGTGGATCATATACTCCTATACAGTTTGGTCCCATAAGTCTAATTCCATATTCTTTCGCTATCCTCTTAATTTCTTCTTCCAGTTTAACTCCTTCTCCACCAATTTCCTTAAATCCCCCACTAATCACTATAACGCATTTAACTTTGCATTCTCCAGCTTCTCTTAATACTTCTGGAACGTTTTGTGCTGGTATAGCTATTAATGCTAAATCCACAGTTTCCCCTATGCTCTTTATATTTGGATATGCCTTTAACCCTAATATTTCATCAGCTTTAGGGTTTACTGGGTATATCTTCCCCTCGTAACCCACATCTATTAGGGATTTCACTAATTGGTATCCTACTTTTTCAGGGCTTCTTGAAGCCCCTATTACTGCTATGCTTTTAGGTTTGAAGAATGGCTCTAAAGTTTTATAGCTCATATGAGCATCCCACCAGCATTCTTTAATCCTTTATAATCAGTTGTTTATTATTTCCATAGTACTTTTAACTCTTACCTTCAGATAAATTAAGGTTTGATGGTCAAAATTTAAATTTCAAAATATATAATATTTGCTTTTGGGATTCTAATGCCAATATTGAGTGCTAGGAAGCGTAAAGCTTTGAAGCCTGTATCAATACTTGCAAGGTATTGTTTCTTTGGTAATTATGCTGCTGCTGAGAAGCTTTTCAATGAGGTTTCTGGAGAGTTTAATGTTGATGGTAATTGGGGGGTTGGAGTTATGCTTGCAGTTAAAGGTATGATTATGGCTGGTAGGGAGGGTGATAAATCCACATTTTATTGGCGTTGTATTAATGCTGATCTTAAGGAGTTGAAGGAGATTAGGGATGGTTTAGCTAAGGATCTTTCTAGGGATACTATTAGTGATTTGGAATCTGGATTTCTGAATGCTTGGATAGTTATTGTTGATGAATTTATTAAAATAGTTAGGGAGAGGAGTTCTCGTAATTGATCATGGAAGTGGGTGTGGTACTTGAAATGTGTATACGGTTATCCATGTTATAAGCCATAATGCTAGGTATGGTGCAAGTCCACTTATGTATAGATTTTCCGGCATTTTTAAGTCTGATGGTTTAATCTTTAGAACTCTCCTTATTAATGGTATTGTTGCTATGTACATGGCTGATCCAAGTATAAGTCCTGCTTCTCCACTTAAATTGAGTGTTATACATATTGCTGCAGTTAAAAGTCCAAATAACCCTCTAAATAAGTATATTTTGTTATCAGCATTCAAAGCTCTTCAACCCCGTAGTGTTTAAATCCTTCTTTAACTCCATTTTAAGTAAGTTGGATGGGTTTAATATGGTTATCCATTGTAAAAAGTCTTTGAATGCTCTGGATTTAATGGCTATTGTTAGGGAGTTTAAACCACTTCATCAAGCATATATAAGCAATGTTTACCAGATCTCTGATAGCATATTCCAGTTTAAGTTTGGTGGATTTAAATGTAATGTTATTTTTGAATTGGGTAGAAGGATTAATATTAGTGGGTTTGATTTTGAGAAGCCTAAGATTCCTTCAAGCTTCTGCAATTTCCTCAGATCTAGGATTAGTAGAGCTAAGGTTTTAGAAGTTTCTCAGCTTGGATTTGATAGGATTATTAGTTTTAAGTTGAGTAATGGTTTGAGTTTGGTTTTTGAGCTTATGGATGGTGGAAACATCCTTATATTGGATTCTGAGGGTAAGATCATTGGTGTTTATCGTGAGAGGGAGTCTGGTGGTAGAAGGCTTTTTAATGGTGAAATTTATTGTCCACCAAAAGTTAGAGGGTTTAATCCAGTGGATTGTGTGGTTGATGAAGCCTATAATATGCTTATAGGGTTTGAGGGGAGTTTGGTTGTGGCTTTGACTAGGGTTTTAAATCTCCCTGGTGAAGTTGCTGAAGAGCTTTGTATTAGATGTGGTTTAGATAAGAAGTTGAAGGCTTCCAGTATTGATCATGCCAGTTTTGAAAATATAATTAGTGTGTTTAGGGATATGGTGTCATCAGTAATTGATGGTTCTATAAATCCACAGATAATTACCGATGGTGGTAGAATAGTATCAGTTGTACCATTGGATTTCCAATTATATTCTGGTTTTGAAGCTGAGTATTTTAAGGATTTTAATGGGGCTGTTGATGAGTATTTCCATAGGCTTATGTCCATTGAATTTGAGGATTTAAAAGCTAAGGTTAGGGGGGAGGTGGAGGGGAGATTTAAAGCCAGTATACAGAAGCAGAAGGAGATTTTGAGGAATCTTGAAGAGGAAGCTGCTAAACTTAGAAGTCTCGGTAATCTGGTAATGGGTAATTTGAGCTTTATAGATGAGGTTTTAAATGTAATTAGGGATTTAGCTTCAAAGTATGGTTGGAGTGGGGTTTTGAATGAAATTAGAAGTTTGAAGCCGGAAATCTATGAATGTATATGTGGGTTTAATGTTAAGGATAGAATTCTAATGTTGAGGGTTGATGGTGAAATTGTGCCACTCAATGTTTTAGAGTCAGCTGCATCTAATGCATCTAGATTATTTAATGAAGCTAAAGTTTTGGAGGGTAAGGCTTCTAGAGCTAAGGAAGCAATAAAATCCCTTGAAGATAAAATGGCTTTAGAAGTTGAAGAGGAGGTTTCTAAGAGGATTGCAAAGCCAATTAAAGTTACAGCTATTGTTAAGAGGAAGTGGTATGAGAATTTCTATTGGTTTAAATCTTCAGATGGATTCCTAGTTGTTGGTGGTAGAGATGCATCTCAGAATGAGGCTTTAGTTAGGAAGTGGCTTAGGGATGATGGTATATATGTACATGCAGATATTCATGGAGGCCCCTCAGTAATAATTCTCTCCGAGTCTGGCAACATCCCTGAATCCACAATTTATGAGGCAGCTCAATTTGCAGTATCCTTCTCCAATGCTTGGAGGGGGATGATGGAATCTGCATCTGCATTCTGGGTTTATGGTAAACAAGTATCTAAATCAGCTCCATCTGGAGAGTATCTTTCCCGTGGAGCTTTCATGATTTATGGTAGGAAGAATTATATTCACAATATTCCATTAAGAGTTTCTATTGGTTTAATGTCTTCTGATGATGGTTACATATTGGTTTCAGGTCCACCATCAGCCATATCTAAATGGTGTTTTAAAAGTGTAACTCTTGCACCTGGAACTGAGCCTATAGAAAAATTGTGGGTTAAATTTAAGAAGCTTCTTTTCTCAGAGCTTGATGAAAATTTGAGGGGGATTATGGGTGGTTTGTCCATTGATGATTTTAAACGTATACTTCCAAAGGGAGGGTTTAGGGTGGTTTCTCAGTAGAATTAAAATATTTATTCCAACATATATTTGTTTGGTACCTCTCTATGGTTGGGGCATTGCCAAGGATTGAGGATTTAACTGTTGATATGGTTATGTCTAGGAAACCTGTAACTGCATATGCTTCTTCAACTATTGTTGATGTAGCTAAGATAATGAGAGATCGAGATGTGGGTAGTGTGGTTATATTGGATGATAAGGGGAAGCCTGTTGGCATAGTGACTGAGAGGGATCTTGTAGTTAAGGTTTTAGCTTCAGGGCTTAGCGTTGATACACGTGTATCAGAAGTTATGTCTAAACCTCTAATAACAATTAACCCTTCAACTAGGATTGTTGATGCTGCTAGGATTATGGTTAAGAGGAATGTTAGAAGACTGATTGTTGTTGAAGGGGGATCCATGGTTGGGATAATAACTGAGAAGGATATACTTAGAGTTGCCCCTGAAATGATAGATATACTTATCGAAGCCATGAGAATTAACGTATCTGAAGGGTACAATTACATTGGAAGCTCTATTTCTGGGTATTGTGATAGATGTGGAGAATGGTCTGAAGATCTTATTGAAGTTGATGGGGAATACCTGTGTCCAGAGTGTCGTGAACTTAAGGGGGGTTGAGATATGGCTTTAAGAGTTTCTGATTACATGAATAGTAAGGTTGTAGTTGTTGATCCAAGAGATACACTTGCTAGGGTTAGGAATCTCATGTTACATAATGATATTAGTAGGGTTATTGTGGTTGAAGGTTTAAAACCCATTGGCATAGTTACTGAAACAGATATATCCAGAATACTTTTAAATGAGAGTGTTAGGGATTCACCGAGACCTATCGATAGTATATTGGTTTCCGAAGTTATGACTTCACCAGTAATCTCGATTGGGCCTAGAGTTTACTTGAAGAATGCAGCTTTACTGATGATTAAGGGTGGGTTTAGTGGTTTACCTGTAGTGGATGGTGATGGAAATCTTGTTGGCATAATAACTAAAACTGATATTGTTAGAGCTTATGCTGAGCATTACTCTGGTTTATGTAAAGTTCATGAGGTTATGTCATCTCCAGTAATCACTGTAAACCCTCTCCACAGCATTTATAGGGTTGGTAAGCTCATTGAAAAGCATAATATTGGTAGAGTTGTGGTTTTAGATGGAGGTAGACCTGTGGGGATCATAACTAAAACTGATTTAACATTTAGAATTGCTGGTTATAGTCCTAGGAAAATTAAATTTGAAGATGAGTCTAGACGTAGCATTAGAATGCTCAGGGTTCCAGTGGCATCTGACATTATGACTCCAGACCCATTAACCATTGGTTATCTTGAAGATGTTGCTAAGGCAGCTGAGATAATGTTATCCAATAAGATTAGTGGTTTACCTGTTGTTAATGATTCGGGGGTTCTTGTTGGCATTATAACTAAGACTGATATTGTTAGAGTTGTAGCTTCAAGGGATTTGGGGGTTTAATGTTTTGAAGAGCTTTATATTGGCGAGATCTCCAATTCCAACTGTAGATAAGGATCAATCATTATCAAATGCTGTTGAAATTATGGAGTATGAGGGGTTAAGTGCACTTCCAGTTTTAGATGATGGGAGGTTTGTGGGTATAGTTACTGTTAGGGATATTCTTAGTAGGATTTGGGGTGAACGTGTTAGAATGATAAGTTTAAGTAGCTTGTATGTTTCAAGTGTCATGAAAACTGATATTCCAATAGTATCCCTTGATTCTAGTTTATTTGAAGCTTCTGAGTTGATGATTAAGCATGGTTTAATTGCAATTCCAATAATCAATAATGGTAAACCTGTTGGCATGATTTTTGAGGAGGATTTCCCAAAGCTATTCTTGGATTCAAATGCTGATTCCAGTGAATTTATAATTAGAAATCCAAGGATTGTGGATATCGATTCAAGTCTCCTAAATGTTAGGTTGCTAATGCTTAAGGAGAATTTGAGGTTTATACCTGTAGTTAAAGGTGAAAGGTTTGTGGGGGTTGTGAGAGATTTCGATATAGTTACAGTTTTAAAGTTTATTCAAGATAAGGTTTCGTCTCAACATAGGGTTTCCAGAGTTAAATCTTTAAGGGCTTCTGATGTTATGAGGAGTACAAAAGCATACTTTTATGGTTATCCACCTATAAGTGTAGTTGCAAAGTTAATATTAGATGAAGGGGGGCTTGGAGCTGTAGCCTTAAATGAGGATAATTCTGTTCTTGGGATAGTGAATGTGAGGATTTTCATTAAAATGTTACTTTCCTGGGGGTTCGTTTGATTGGTTATTGTGGATTGCATAGTTTCTGGTAGGATATATTGGCGTGGTGAATTGGTGGATGCAGCCATAGCTATAGATGATGGGAAGATATTTGATGTTGGATTGGAAGTTAATCTCCCAAAGGCTGATAGGTACTATAGGTTTCAAGACAAGATAATTCTACCTGGACTTATAGATGTCCATGTACATTTGAGGGATCAGGAATTATCATATAAGGAGACTTTTGAATCTGGAACTATGGCTGCAGCTGCTGGTGGATTTACAACGGTCCTAGATATGCCAAACAATTCTCCACTTACAGATTCCCCCTCAAGGTTTATTGATAGGGTTAATTTGGCTAAGGGTAGAATTTATGTTAATGTAGGCTTCTATTCCCTATTACCAAAATGTTTGAGTGAAGTTGAAACCATAGCTAATTTGGGTGCTATTGGATTTAAGGTTTACTTGAATCGCCGTTATGGATTTCTAGACCCTTCAGATTATGATTCACTTAAACAGTATTTAAATGTCTGTGGTGGTATTGGGATTCCAGTGGTATTCCATGCTGAAGATCACTCTACGATATCGAAACTTGAAGATGAATTTAGAGGGTTAAGTGATTTTAGAGGGTTTATGTGGGCACATCCAATTGAAGCTGAATTTAAAGCAGTTAATGGAGTTCTAAATATTGCTAGTGCCAGTAATTGTAGAGTTCACATAGCTCATGTAACTAGTGGTTTAATTGTGGATTTGATATCAAAGTTTAGGGGACTTGCTACTTGTGAAGTGACACCGCACCATCTATTCTTAACTAGTGATGTGCTTCATAAACTTGGGGGCATTGCTAAGATGGAACCTCCATTGAGAGGGATTTTTGATGTAATATCACTTTGGAATACTGTTCGTAATGGTCTTGTGGATGTTATAGCTGATGATCATGCCCCCCACTCTATTGAAGAGAAGTTTGGGGAGAGTTTTTGGGATATTAAATCTGGCATCCCTGGATTGGAAACCACATTACCCCTAATGCTTACAGCTGTGAATTATGGTCTTATTGGTATTGGTGATATTGTTAAACTTATGAGTTTCAATCCATCAAGGATATTCAATATTAGGGGTAAAGGCTCTATAGAGCCTGGTTTAGATGCAGACTTAACAATTGTGGATTTAGATAGGGAGTGGGTTATTGATTCTTCTAAATTCTATTCTAAGGCTAAATTTTCACCATTTGATGGGTTTAAGGTTAAGGGGATTGTTAAAGCTACCTTCGTTAATGGATTAATGGTTTATGATGGTGATGAAATAATCTGTAAAGGTGGTGAAATATTATTTGGTAGGAGGATTCGTGGTTGATGGTATGCTTGGAAAGCTTTGTAGATGGCTTAGAATGCTTGGATATGATGTTGTATATCTTGGGAGACGTGGTTCTGATGATGATCTCATACGCTTAGCATTGGAACAATCTAAAACTCTCCTCACAAGAGACTTTCTACTTTACCGTAAAGCTTTGAAAATGGGTGTAAAAGCTGTCTACATAGATAGTGGTATACTTGAAGAGCAACTTAAGCAAGTGGCTTTGAATTGTGGAATTAAGCTTTCAATTCCATTGGATAATTCAAGATGCCCAATATGCAACCATCCCCTCAGAATGTGTTTGAAAGAAGATGTTGAGAGTAAAATTCCACAAAAAGTTGCTGAATCTTCAATGATATTTTGGGTTTGTGATGGGTGTGGTAAAGTTTACTGGATTGGTAGGCATTGGAGGGATATAATGGCTAAGTTGCGTAGAGTTCAATTGGAAGTTGAAGGTAAAGGTAAATCTTATCTTTAATTCTATGTCAATATAATCTAGAGGTATTAACGGATATGGTTGTCCATGAATTCACAGTTGAGGAAGGGGCATTCTTGGTTAGATTGGCTAGGAAATCTGTTGAAGAATATTTGGCTAGGGGTGTGGAGATCTCTCCACCAGCAGATATACCTGAGAAGTTTAGGGTTAAGAGAGGGGTTTTCGTCACAATTAATAAACTGAGATTTGAGGGTGGATTTAGACATAAAGTTTTGAGGGGGTGTATAGGATACCCTTACCCTACACATCCATTGGTGGAGGCTCTCATAGATGCAGCCATTAGTGCTGCAACATCTGACCCGAGGTTTAGACCTTTAAAGTTTGAGGAGCTGCGTGAAGTGGTTTTTGAAGTTAGCGTTTTAACTGAACCTGAACTAATAAGGGTTCCATCACCATCAATGTATCCTCAAATGGTTAGAATTGGACTTGATGGCTTAATAGTTAAGAAGGGGTGGTTTACTGGTTTACTTCTACCACAAGTGGCTGTGGAGTGGAGTTGGGATGCTGAAGAATTTCTGAGTAATTGCTGTATTAAGGCTGGGCTACCTCCAGATGCCTGGCTTGATAGGGATATACAGATATATAGGTTTCAAGCTGAAATATTCGAGGAGCTTGAACCTCAAGGGGAGGTTATTAAGAAGGAGCTTCATTGGGGTTGAATAGCTATTGCTTATTGGCAAATCCTTTTCCCCATTTACGATTCCATTATTCTTTAGATTCTCATATTCCAATGATCCTTTGGAATCGGGTATTATTGGTGCTTTAGCCAACATTCTCAAGGGGGTTTCATGTAGAGTTGAAGTGGATTATTCTAATGAGTTGAATTTGGATTTCATAGCTGGACGTGAACAACTACATTTGCCATGGGTTGAGGAAGCAATTGAAATGGCTATTAAACGTGAAGGTATTGATGGTTTGAGAGGGGTTGTAAACTATCATTTTGAAGTAAGTTATGGTCTTGATATATCATCTGCTTCAGCCACTTTGATATCCACTCTAGCTGCATTGAAGAAGGCTTTATCTTTAAAGTTGAGTCCATTGGATTTAGCTTACATATCGCATATCATTGAATTGAAGTATAATGTTGGTTTCGGATGCACATTTAGTCAACTTATAGGTGGAGTTGACCTTTTCACAAGTCCAAGTGTTCCTGGTAAAGCTAAATATGTTAGAGTAAGTGTTCCAGATGATTTGAGGATTATAGTTGCAGGTAAACCTATCCATGGATTTCCAGTCTACAACTATTATCATGTTTTCCAAAATTTTCCAAGTGATTTGAGTTCTGTAAAAAGTTTTGACGACATAGTTTCTTTATGTAGAAGGTTCAATGAGAGTTTTACAGTTACATCAACTAAATTTAAGTGGATTGCAAGTGAGCTATCAAAAACTAATATTCTCTCTTATGGATTTGGATTTTCAGGCAATATTGTTTATGCACTTGTTTATAGGGATCATATGATGGATGTGGCTTCAACATTGTTAAACATTTTTCCAACAGAATACATCTTCGTATGTGAAGTTGATCCAATAGGGGTTAGGGTGTATTTTTAGTTTTACCCATAAAGCTTGTTAGAGTAGTTTGCCCTGAATATATATCGTCTATATTTATGTACGCTATCCTCTGTGTAAACCCATAGATTTCAGTACACTTCCTCATTATTCCAAGAAGCTTATTCCTTTCATGTGTTTGCATGGATATTAATGCATATGTCCTTGCAATCTTCTCTTCAGTTTGCCTCAATATCCTTCCAAATCTCTGAATCCATTTCTGTGGGTTGCTTGGAGGGTCAATCCATATTTCTATATCGGCTGCTGGTATATCTAATCCCTCCTCCCCCACGGATGTGGCTACAAGTATTCTTGCCTTCCCCTTAAATTGTAGTAGGGCTGATGCTTGTTGTTCCAGTGTCATCTCCCCTTTACCAACCATTATGGCTACATCTTCCATTCCAAACTTTTCTTGCAACCTTTTACCCACTTGTTTAACGACCTCTATTGCTTCTGCGAAAACTATCCCCTTATTGTATCTCTCAGCTTCCAGTATCTTTACTGTTGCATCTATTTTGTGATTAAAGTTCTCCTTTAAAGCTTCTCTATAGGCTTTGATTATGCTTTTACCATTTAGTTCTTCTATAGGTTGATTTAACTCTGGGAGTCTCCAACTCCTATACTTTAGTACGCTACTTGCTCCATCTTCAATTAATCTGAAGTTTAAAAGTTTTAAAGTCATCCTCCTCCTACATATTTGATGTTCAATACAATTTTCATCTAAATGTTTTGAGCCGTATAGCTTTCTTATTTCAGATTCTAATACTGATACTTGTCTACTTAATGCTTGATATACTTCTAATAGTTTCTGTGGAGTTTCTAGTCTAACTATGTAGAGTATTCTTGGAGGTATATGCCTCTTAATGCTTGGATGTTCTAGGGAGAATACTTCTATTACATCGAATATCCTCTTTAATTCTGTTAACCTCGTTTTTGAGTGTAATTGTGGTGTAGCACTTAAAGCTAAAACCTTTTTCCCACATACCTTTGCAGCTATGAGTATTGCATGTCCATCAGTTTCTCCAATATATTTCTGACATTCATCTGCCACTACGATGTCGTATGGGAATTCGAATTCTGCTACTTTGAATAACTTCTTTAGCTCCATGAACCCTTCTTCATTATTCTTCACTCTCTTTATTTCATCTTTGAAGGGGTATAGATGATCGTTGGCGAATGTTTGAGGTGTGGTAACTACGAATCCTGCATTCCAAACTTTTAATTCCATCCTCTTTTCAGGTGGTATTGCTCCTGATATGAAGTATGCATTTTCAATTCCAAGTTTCTCCCTTGCAAATATAGTTTGTTGTACTCCTAGAGGTACTGATGGAACTAGGAATAGTACTCTTAACCCTCTTTCACCACTCTTCTTCTCCAAGTATGCTCCTGCCACATATGTTTTC
>JANZKA010000020.1 GCA_025060975.1 Candidatus Culexarchaeum nevadense | reverse complement strand
TGTTGGATTTGATGATAATGTTACCGCTATGGATAGTACTGATATTATTGTCATCTCCAATGCAACGATCCTCATCCCTCCTCCACCTTTCAATAGGATTCCAGTCATCACAGGCCCCATTATGCTTATGGAGAGGATTACTGCGAAAATGTAGTTTGCCCATTCAATGCTTAAGCCTATGTGGTTTAGGTATGTTGTTGTGAAGGTTAGGATTATCCTGTAGCATGATGTTATTATTCCTAGAACTATTAGTGGCTTTATTAGTTGTTTTATTAGTTTGTAGTTTGAAATGTTTCTGCCGCCAACCTTCCTGGTTATTTTAATGTTTAATGAAGCTTTGTATAGGATTATACTCATCGAAATTGTTGTTAAGCCGTAGCATAGCATTATAATCCTCCAGCCGACCATTTCAGTCAATGCCTCGGTTACTGCAAATACCATTGGGAGTGAAACATCCCCAGCTGCACTTACAAAGCTTAGATACCTCACCTCCAAACCAGCATAATGGCTACTGGTTATTGAATATATTGTGGGATGAGTGAAGGAGGCTCCTAAACCAACTATGCATGCTGAGATTAGGAGTTGATTGAAGTTTTGTGATAACCCCATAAGGGCTGTTCCGAAACCTAACAGCATCGTGCAAACCAATATTATCCTTGAAACATGAACTCTATCAGCGAGATGACCGGTGAAGGTTTGTGGTATGATGGCGATTAATGTTGGTATAGTCATTAGTAAACCTTGATCAGCATAGTTTAATGAGAATTCACTCCTCAAAACTAGTATAATTGCGGGGATGAGTGTTATTATGAAGTCGTTTATGAAGTGTAGTATGGAGGCGTAGATCCATATTGAGCCTCGCTTAAACACATACTCCAAGAGGCAAATACAATTTAATAACCCTTTTGAATGGATAACCCTTATATGTAGTCGCTGTGGATATTGTTCTTTGAGGGGCGATTTAAATGGTGTATACAGTTAAGGATTTCATGACTAGAACCATATACACCATTGATTGTAAAGCATCAGTACTAGAAGCAGCAAAGATGATGCTTAGTAAGAATACAGGTTATCTAATAGTTTTAGATGGGGGGATACCAGCTGGGATGATTGGTGAAAGGGATATTGTGTTTAAAGTTGTAGCTTTGGGGAAGGATCCATCAAATGTTAAAGTTGGCGAAATCATGAGTAAACCATTAATAACAATAGACCCAGATGCCACGATAAGTGAGGCTATTGATATTATGGTTAAGAATGGCATTAGAAGAATACCTGTGGTTAAGGATGGAATAATATATGGTGTATTCACAACGAGAGATTTAATGGCACACTTAAAGGAGTATGAAGATCGACTTGTAAGAGATCTATTGAGATCTCTATCAAGATTTACAATCCCATTCTAGAAGGCTTAAGTTAAAGTTAAATCCAAATGTAGGCATAGTTAATTACATGCCGGAGAAAATTAGGGTTGGAACTGTTGAAGTTGGTAGAGGGGAGTTTGGTAAGGGGGTTATTAGAGGGATTGAATTAGCCAACTGTGTAAGTATCGATATACCAGTAATGGTTATGAATGGAGTTGAAGATGGACCAACACTACTATTAATGTCAACACAACATGGGATAGAGATTCAGGGGATTGAAGTTATACGTAGAGTTATGAGGGAAATTGTTAAACCAGAAATGCTTAGAGGAGCATTGATAGGAATACCAGTTGGAAACCCATTGGCATTCATGCACCATAAATATCTATCATGGATAGATGATTTGGATGTTGGAGCAGTTAGAGCAGATAATCCAATGGGGAATACAACTGAGAGGCTTGCATATGCCCTATGGAGTGAAGCATGGAGTAAATCAAATCTAATAATAAATATACATTGCAATACAAGACCAGACTCACTAATATACCAATGGATAAATGTTGGAAACCCAAATACTAGAGATGCTGTGTGGAGGATGGCTAAAGCCATAGGTGTTACAACAATAGTTTCAGAAGAACCAGTACCAGAATGGGCTCCACCAACCCTGGGAAACCTAGCATACAGAAACAATATACCAGTAGTACTATTCGAATTGATCGATGGAAGATGGATATCAGAACCATCAACAAGCGTGGGGGTTAGAGGTGTACTAAACGTTATGAAAGAATTCGGAATGATAGATGGAGCCATCGAACCACAAGAAGGGATAACAATAATACCAGGAGTAAACAGATTTTACGGCATATTAAGAGCCAATAGAGGGGGGATTATAAGATTCCTAAAGAAGCCAGGGGAATTCATTAGGAAGGGGGAAACAGTATCACAAATCTACGACCTATACGGAGACATAGTGGAAGAAGTGAAAATGCCAGTAGATGGGTATATATGGGCATACCCATGCGGACAATCCCTAGGAACAAGCGGAGGATTACAAGTAGTACAAACTGGAGCAAACATTGGATACGTATTTACACATGAAAAAGATTAAAGGATTGGATTGACATAGCGAATAATACGTGAAGCCATGCTGAACAGTGAAAGGAGAGTTGTTAGAGTAATCTTGACACATGATGTAGACTATCCACCTCAAGGACCAGGATTAAATCACATTTTAGCTAGGAGAAATAGGTTTAGTGAAGAAATTATTTCAAGAGTTATTAGTGAAGGATATAACCCATACCTAGGTATACCAGACATCATGAGCTTCGAAGAAGATTACGGGTTTAAATCAACATTCTTCTTTAGATACAAGTATGATGATGGAACAATGGTGAAAGCTTATGAAGAGATTTTAAGGGAACTCATTAAAGGTGGATGGGAAGTTTCACTCCACATAAATGATCCAAGTAGTCTAGAAGCAATTTTAATGGAGAAGAAGACCCTTGAATATATCATAAATACAAGTGTGTATGGTTCAAGAGTACACAACCTAAACATTAAAATTGAAAATCTACCAATCCTAGCTAAAGCTGGATTCAAATACGATTCCTCAATAACCTTCAACAAGTATGATGTAGATTTAAAGAATACCGGATTCTTCAATGCTGGAGGGATTCTGGAATTTCCAATAACAATAATGGATGCATACTTATTCACATACATGAAAGCATCTGAAGACAAAGTTTTAAGCTATATAGATAAAGCGTTAAATATCGGGTTGAATAATGGATTCATAACTATACTTTGGCATGATTGCTCAATAAAAATGAAAGGTGGAAGAGTATACCCAAAAATACTTGAATTCCTACAATCAAAGGATTTTGTGGAAGTTGTTAAGATGATCGATGCATACAATATGATTATGGAGGGACTAATTTGAAGAGAATCCTAGTAACTGGTGTTGGAGGTATTGGTGGTGTAAACTTCATTAGAAGTTTAAGACTTGTAGAAGAGCAATGCTATGAAAAATTCTTCATAGTTGGAACAGAATACAACATATACTATATAGAATTCCCAGAAGTTGATGTAAAGTTTAGAACACCTAAACATAGTGATGAAAACTTTATACCAACACTAGTAAAACTAATCAAGAGCTACAGTCTAGAATTCCTACATCCACACCCAAGTTCAGAAGCTAAAGTAGTTTCAGAATTTAGAGGGTTATTTGAAGATGTTGGAGTGAAATTATATCTACCAAGACCTGAAGATATAATGCCAAGTAAATTCTACATGTATGAAAAGCTTAAATCAAACAATGTTCCAGTACCAGAAACCATACATTTAAAGTCTATGGATGATATTGATGAAGCCTTCGAGAAACTTGGATCTCCACTATGGATTAGAGCTATAAGTGGTGCTGGTGGAAGACTAAGCTTAAAAGTTCAATCACCTGAAGAAGCTAAGATGTGGGTTAAATTAAATAGCCTTCAAGGGAGAGCGAAAATAGAGGAATTCATAATACAAGAGTATCTTCCAGGTAGAGATTTAGTTTTTGATTCACTATGGTTTAATGGTGAACTAATAACATCATATGCTAGGGAGAGAATTGAATACCCATTCAAACACATATCTTTAACTGGAATTACTGGGACACCTTCAGTTGCAAAGACAATACATGATGATGAAGTAAACTCTGTGGGTATAGCGGCTGTTAAAGCTTTAAATCCAAATCCACATGGATTTTACTCAGTAGATTTAAGGGGAGATGTTAATGGAAAACCAAAAGTTACAGAAGTTGATGGGAAATGGCATACCACAGCACCACTATGGGGATACTCCATGGCAAAAGTTTATGGGAAACCTGAATACAACATTGCATATCTCTACATAAAGCTTGGATTTAATGAAAAGCTTAATTGGAGTCTGGAAAGGGTAAATCTATTCCCCGAAGAACACTATTTAATTAGGCAGATGGATTCTGGAGTTATATTGAAATTTAATGAGAATGTTTGGAGGGTAGTGTAGTATATGTGTGGATTGGTACTCATACTGGATTTTGATGGTGTTATAACGAAGTTGAATATTGATTGGGTTAAGATTCGCAGAGAAGTTTCCATGATTATTGGATTTAATGTAGATAGTCTTGTGGATTTCTGGGATAAATACTTCGGCACAGAGATATTTGATGTGGCTAGTAGACTTGTTGAGAAGTATGAGGTGGAGGAAGTTTTAAGGGTTAAACCATACGATGATGTGGAGAAAGCTCTCCAATCATTTAATGGCCAAGTATACATAGCTTCACTCCAATCTAAGAATGCATTACAAGTATTCCTCCAAAAGAATGGGTTGAATGGGTATTTTAAGGAAGTTTTGGGGAGGGAGGGGTTTGGAAGTAAGTTTAGGCAAGTTAAGTATATAATGAAAAGGGAGGCTAATGCTGAAAAGATAGTGTTCGTAGATGATTCGAGGAGGAATATATTGAGTTGTAAGCCTCTTGGAGTGGAATGCATATTATTTGATAGAGGTTCTGGGTGTAATCTCATAAGCCTAGTTGAGAATATTAGAAGTTACTGTAGATAGCTCTTTATTTCTGTATTATAATCTCTCTACCTTCAATTAATGCTCTAACAATCTTCTCCCTAGCTGATTTCACTATCCTCCAAATAGTGTTTCTAGAAGTATTCATCCTCATTCCAGCTTCTTCGAAAGATAGATTTTCTAAGTCTACGAGCTTTAAAGCTTCAAGTTCCACAACATCTAAGTATACTGGTTCTTTTGAAGATTGTGGGTTTGGAGTGAACTTATCTGCGAATGGTATTAATGAAACTTTTAGTGGTATGGGTTGTCTACCAATAGGTCCACATCTACTTCTCCTACGCCAGCAAAATCCATGCATGATTTTATGATATATCACAAAATTTATATATTTTTTGCTTCAATTATTATGTGATATATCACGAAAATGGAGGTGATGTGAATGGGGTGGAGGTGGAGAGTCTGGATGGGATACTGGCCTAGGGGATGGTGGTGTCCAAGACACCCATGGCCTCCAGCATGGGCTAGATGGCATCCATACTGGTCTTACTGGTGGTCTTATTGGTGGGGTGGTGGTAAGCTAGATCCAAACGAAGAATACAGAATGCTTGAGGAGGAGAAGGAGCGTTTAGAAAGGGAGCTTGAAGATATTAGGAGGAGGATGGATGAGCTTAAGAAGGAATTGGAGAAGAAGTGAGGGATGAAGATTGACTATTAAGAGAATTGCAATTGCCACTGTAGGGTATGGGGGGCTTGAAGACTCCGTTTCAAGTGAATTTGGATATTCAAAGACTTTTACTATTGTGGATGTTGGAGATGGAGTTGTTAGGGATGTAAGGGTTATTGATAACCCGGCTGGAGCTATGACTCATGGTAGAGGACCTGTGGTGGCTAAGAGACTTTCAGATATGGGTGTGAATATTGTTATATCTGGAGAGCTTGGACCTGGAGCATCAGTAATTCTACAAGAGATGGGTATATCGAGGATTATTGTGAAATCTGGAATGAAAGTTATTGATGTCTTGAAAGAGAAGGGGTTTATTAAATAATTGAATGATGCCCCGTTCAATAATAGGTAATTGATCAATCAAACTAAAACCACAATTTTTTGTAATAAAATTTAAGCATAATTTCTTCGAATTTATGTTGGGCATTTGTTATGGAGAGTAAGGTTCATATTGCTAAGGAGTTGATGCTTAAATTTGCTGAGAAAACTGGGTTGACTTCAAATATGCCTCCAAGGAGGTATTTGTGGACTGACTCCTTCGCTGTATGTAATTTCCTAGCATTATACACGTTTAGTGAAGATAGTGAATGGCTTGATTTAGCTTTAAAACTTGTTGATCAAGTTCATAATGTTCTTGGTAGACATCGTGGAGATGATGGGAGGAGTGGATGGATAAGTGGTTTAAGTGATGATGAAGCTAAGGAGCATCCAACCATAGGTGGATTGAGGATTGGTAAGAAGCTTCCTGAAAGGAGACCTGATGAACCTCTAGATTGGAATTTAGAGTGGGATAGAGATGGACAATATTACCATTATCTAACGAAATGGATGCATGCATTGAATAAGGTTAGCATTGTAACTGGGAATGGGAAGTATAGGAGATGGGCATTAGAACTTGCAAAGAAGATTCACTGGGCATTCACATACACTCTACCAGATGGTAGGAGGAA
This sequence comes from Candidatus Culexarchaeum nevadense, assembly GCA_025060975.1. Lineage (GTDB taxonomy): Archaea > Thermoproteota > Methanomethylicia > Culexarchaeales > Culexarchaeaceae > Culexarchaeum > Culexarchaeum nevadense. The sequence goes on along the minus strand of JANZKA010000020.1, from coordinate 8,852 downwards.
GATGTATTGGAAGATGAGCATAGATTTAACACGTCCACTAGTTGAATCTATGGGTCAACATGACCCATTAGATGGATATGTAACATACAATGAGATTCAAGCTACAATGAAAAATGAAATTTTAGAAGAGAACCTTGAACCGGAAATTAAAGACATTTATGGTATGATTGGTGGGGAAGCTGATTGGGCAACTGAAGACCCATTAGGCATAGGTGAACTGTTATCCATCGCATATAGGATTGCTGAACTCATACATTTAGGATACTGGAATGAAACCGAACTGCTCACAAGAGTTTTGAGATCTGCATACTTAAGCTTAGAAGTCTATGGAGGTATTGGATTCATAAATCTACCATCATGGCAGAGACTTGCATTCAGAGAATTCGGATTATCCATAGGTTTAAAAAGCCTTATGAAACTCTCAAAGCTAGTTGAAATAAATGAAAAACTCAGTGGAATTGAAGATCTAAAATCAATTGTGAAACTCTTATCACAATACACGCCGATAGCCGAGAAGATAGAAAGGTTTTGGATGACTGAAGAGGCTAAGAGGAGTAGGTTCTGGAGAGAACATCAAGATATTAATGAGGTTATGCTTGCCACAAGTCTAATACCAAATGGATACATGGGAGTATACATTCAAAGAGATGTATAGGGGCTGAAACATAATGGTTATATGTAGTAGATGCAAATCCAATGAAGCTATCACCAGAATAGCATACGCTAAAATGAATTTATGCATTGAATGCTTTAAGAAGTTCTATGTTAATAAACTTAAGAAAACCATTGAAGAGTACCATATGATAAATGGTGAAGACATAGTTGCAGTAGCAGTTTCAGGTGGTAAGGATAGTGTAGCACTATTACATGCATTAAGAAATGCATACCCAAAATTGGAGGTCAAAGCAATACATATAAATCTTGGAATAGAAGGGTACTCAAAACACTCTCAAGAGAAGGTTGAAGAATTAGCGAAACAGTTGGATGTAGAGTTACACATTGTAGACATAAGGAAGGAGATTGGGATAAGCATAGACGACTTCAAGAAAACCAAATTCAAGGGGAAAATGTGCTCAGTATGTGGAACTGTAAAGAGGCATATAATGGATGAAGCAGCGATGAATATTGGTGCAAACACACTTGCCACTGGACACAACATGGATGACTTCATGACATTCATGGTTAAGAACTTCATAACAAGACAATGGAATCAATTGGTAAAACTAAAACCAGTAGTACCACCACTAATGAGTGGAATGCCAAAGAAGATAAGACCACTAATAAAATTCCCAGCAGAAGAAAACATGTTATACTGTTACTACACGAAAATACCCGTAAATGAAGTGGAATGCCCACACTCTAAAGGAGCTAAAACATTGGAGGTAATGAAGATCTTAAATGAATTATTTAAAGATGAGCCAAACATGAAGTATCAAGTGCTTGGAAGCTTCTTAAACCTAATATCATTATTGGAAGATGCAATGAAAGAGGAAGGGGTAATTCCATGTAGAAAATGCGGATTCCCATCAAAAGATGGATTATGCTCATACTGTAAGAGGATTGAATTAGTAAAGAGCATATCGAAATAGTTATTTACATTAAATTCCGAATAATAGGAGATTATTGAAATGATAAAACCTGTAAGCCCATACCCATCTCTAATTATAGAAGGAGATTATGGGAAGATTATGGTTATATCGGATCTACATTTAGGGTGGGAGGCATCACTAGCTGAAGATGGTATACACATACCATCACAAACCAATAGAATTCTTAAGAAAGTGAAAGAGATTTTAGCAATAGAAAATCCAAGTAGTCTAATAATACTTGGAGATTTAAAACACACAGTAGAGAAGATAATGCTTGAAGAGTGGAGGGATGTACCATCATTCCTAGAGGAGGTTAAGAGGATTGTGGGGGAGGTTAGGGTTATACCTGGAAATCATGATGGAGATATAAGCATACTACTACCCAGTGGAGTTAAATTGGAGCCACAGCAGGGAGTTATAGTTGGAGATGTGGGTTTATTTCATGGGCATGCATGGCCAGACATAAGGATGCTTAACTGCAAAACACTGGTAATAGGGCATGTACACCCAGTAATAACATTCAGAGATCACACAGGATATAGGGTTACAAGTCAAGTTTGGGTTAAAGCACCATGCAACAGTATAACTCTAGCAAAAGCCATATTGAGGAAGTATAAGATCAAATTTAAAGATGAGGAGGAAGCTTTGAGGATACTGTCGGAAGAATACTCAACGCAACCAAGAGTTGAAAATCTAATAATAATGCCATCATTCAATGAATTCCTTGGGGGTAGAGCTGTAAACAAGATATCCATAGCAAGAGATGAAGCATTAAAGGAATTCATTGGACCAATACTTAGATCTGGAAGCATAAATCTCGGGGAAGCCGAAATATACCTATTAGATGGAACATTCTTAGGGGAATTAAATCAACTAACTATCGTGAGATAAAAAAGGGATACCCAATAGTAAACATTTTATAATTAAGCCTCATTTAAAATCGTTATGGCAGATTATAGGGGAAGTTATGAATGTAACGCTAATAGTGCTGGCTGGCGGATCTGGGAATAGGATAGGTGTATATAAGCCATTGTTAAAACTAGGGAATTCAACTCTAATTGAGAATGTATTGAGGAATTTAATTGAGGGATTCGATCAAATTATAATTGTTCTTAAAGAGAAGCGGCAAAGGGAGCTGCTTGAATCCAGATGTGAAGTTCTTAGGAAGGGGAATTTCACATACACTTACGATCCACCAAACATGGGGGGACTGCTCGCAGCCATATATGCCGGCGCTTCAATTGCAAGTAATGAGAGGATAGCCATATCGCCATCGGATACACCATTCATAAAACCACATGTATATGAGAATATGCATAAGTACCTGGATTATGGTTATGAGGCCGTAGTTCCAAGGTGGCCTAATGGATTTATAGAGCCACTAATATCAATGTATGCTAGAACGCCGCTTCTAAAGGTTTTGGAACGCAACATTGCAAATGAGGGGAGGAGTGTTCGCTCGATATTGGATTCCATGAAAACACTGTATATAGATGTATATGAGGTTTCATTGAAACCTGAAATAGAATTCTTAAATGTGAATACCATCGAGGATTTGATTTTAGCGGAGAAGCTCATTTAACCATTTAATGGGCTTTAAGTAATCTCCACCGGAAGCTTCAAATGAACCCACAGTTATTTGGCAGTAGCTTTCACCACTATTTAAATCGTAAACCTCCTCCAATTTACCCCTAACAACTATTTCATCACCCATATCAGCTAAATCCATATATAAACCCTCATAGCTCACAACCCTATATATTGGCTTATCAGGTTTAACACCATCAATAACCCTCACATCATCAACGACATATGTGGCTGGGATGAATATGGAATCTCTGGAATCAACAACTCTAGCTTTAATTGTTGTAATACCCATAAACCTATACTTCTCACAATCCCAACACCCCTTAACCTCATCATCTAACTTAACTGGGTGAACTGAGAACTGTCTACCTCTATATAAAGCCCTATTCCACTTATACTTACTATACAGCAATAATGCTTCTTCAAAGGTTAATGGGTGAATTTTAATTATATCCTTAGCCCAAGACTCTAAAACTTCACCTTTCGGAAGCGAAAAACCAGAATCTTCACGTGAATACAACCTCTTCAATGTCTCTCTAACTCTAATGGCATTAGAGTAACCGTAAACAATTAGATCTATATCTGAAAAGGATGGGTTATGTATGCCTAAGAGTATGGAGCCAGTTACCCCGAAGAAATCTAAATCCACATTAGATTCACTAGACAATTCCAAGACAATATTCTTAACCATACTCTCCAAGGAATCCATGGGTGAATTCATTAATTCCTTAAGCCTCAATTCAGGTTTATAATGGAATTTTATTCTATCAATTGGCACTTCAGTGAACTCCATGGATCTATTGTCATCGTAAATGAGGTATTGAGGGTAATTCGCCTTCAAGAAGTTAATTGTCTCCATAACACCCATAGCACTATAATGTGGGAGTATCCTACCATAGGAAACACCATTCCTAGACCATTTAACCCTAATATTGGATTGAAAGTTTGGTGCATACTTGAGGTATGATATCACTCTACCCTTAGGATGAACATTACCTATAACACAGAATATTAAACCCTCAATGGATTCTATGAAATCCCTATCCCTAAACCCCCTAACCATAGCAGACCACACAAAACACTAAATAAGTGTATAAAACCCTAAATATATCCATTGAGGTGAGGAAGCTGTTAATTGGTTTAATCACAAGAAACCCGAACAGCTGGTCTTCATATAATTTGATAAGAGCAATAGAAGATGCTGGACATAAAGTTATGCCCTTCCAATTCAATGATCTAATTGCATTCATAGATTACGATGGAGTGAAGATCAAAGTTGGAGATGTCGATTTAATGAGAGATGCATCTGCAATAATAGTTAGACCATTTGGTAGAATGAGTTTAGATCAAGCCATCTTCAGAATAGACTTACTATACACATTAAATGATAGTGGAATACCAATATTCAATAAGCCATATGCAATAGAGAGATGCGTAGACAAATTTAGAGCATTATGCACATTGAAAATGCATGGAATACCAGTACCGAAAACCATAGTAACAGAAAAACCCAATACAGCTTTCAAGAACCTAGAATTCCTAAAGAGTAAGAAGATCGTACTTAAACCAATGTTTGGATCTAAAGGTCATGGAAGTACGAGGATAAATATTAATGAGAGGGATGTATTATGGGAAGTTCTACATACAATAGGATTCACTAAACACACGATATATATGCAGGAATACTTGAAGCATGGTGGCAGAGATATAAGAGCATTTGTACTTGGAAATAGAATTCTAGCTGCAATGCATAGGAAAGCGCCGAAGGGGATGTGGAAGACAAATATAGCTCAAGGGGCAATTCCAAAGAGGATAGAGAAGCTGGAACCTGAATTAGAGGAAATTGCATTGAAATCAACCGAGATACTTGGATGTGAAATTGCTGGTATAGACATGGTGATAGTAGGGGAATCCCCATACGTACTTGAAGTAAATAGCCAACCGGGATGGAAAGGTCTCCAAAGTGTTGTAACAGATATGGATATAGCCATGGAAATAGCTAAGTATATAATTGAGAAAGCAAAAAAGTAGGTTGATAATTGAAGTATTCCATCAAATTGCTAGAGCCTTCCTTAAAAGATCGTAGTTTATGTAGCCAGCCTTTAAAATAGACCCAGTTCTAAAATTATTAACTACAACCACTGCTGGAGCAAAGACATTTGGATCTAACTTGAATAAGAACTCTACACCCACTTGTGAAACTAGTTCAGTAAAGGATTTACCATAATCCTTTGATGCTGAACTTGGAGATGAATTAACGTAGCTTAATAGTTTAGAGTCATCTGGGTAATCAACTATGTAGAATGTGGATCCACCGTAAAGTAGCATATCATTGGTTTTACCTAGCATAACCATTGGATCTGGATGTAATGGAGCTATTGGGCATACTCCAAAACCATACTTCACAGTTTTTATGTCGAAACCCAATGTATGGAACTTATGCATACCAGTTTCAACTATCCTAGCACTAATCTGCACAGAGCCAGCTACACTACTTGATGATGCAACAGCCAAATATAGGTTTTCAGGTTTAACATTAGCTGATTCACTAATAAACTTAACAACATCCTCATTTGGTAGGGATTCAGCTTCCAATACAAGCACAGCTTCATCAGAAACTTCACTGTAACCCAACTCTTCATATAACTTCTTAGGCTTCCTAGCAAGAGCTCTAGCTGGACCACTAGCATTGGCAAAGTAATCTCCAACCTTAATCCTCCAACCAGCAAGTTGTGAAGCCATACATGCCTCCACAGGGTGATCTGTGTAAACTGTAACTGCTGGTAAAGTTAAACCATCAATATTAAAACTTGTGAATCCAACTTCACCTAAACCTCCAAGACATATCTTTGAAAGTATTAATCCAGCTTCAAAGCCACCGGGACTCTTCACACCCATATCCACAACGGTTGCACCAGCAACCTTACTATAACTTATTTGAAGCTCCTCGCATCTCTCAAGAGCCTTCATCAATATATCAACAGCAATCTTATTCATCGATCTACTCAACTTCTATCCTCTCCTCCACTAAATCCTTATATTGATCAATTAATGACTTATTTTCCTCTAGGGATATATATACGCTACCCCTACCACCAACAATTGCATCTGCTATGAACATTGCGAAGGGTTTATTCATGGATATCTTGCCAACCCTAACAGATGGAACTATTGAATCGAAGTAGAAGCTTGGTAGAATCCCCTCAACAACTCCGCCCACAATAACCCTGCCAGCAGTCATCCTAGCACCAGGATACAGGTCGCAATTCCTCTGGATAAGTATAGTTCCACCCATCATATTCAATCCACATAGCATTCCAGCACTACCCTCTATTATTATCCTTCCACCCTTCATTCCAACACCCACTTGTGATCCAGCATCACCATGTATTATTATCTCGCCACTAGACATCCCCTTACCAGGCTTCTCACCTGGAAGTTTCCCTCCAACACAATCACCACACCCCTTCATAACCTCAATACTTCCACCTTTCATTTTAGCACCAACATAGCTTCCAGCTTTCCCTTCAATTAATATGGATCCACCACTCATCCTATAACCAGCGAAATGTCCAACGTCACCTTTAACAACAATTCTTCCACCACTCATCCTATATCCAATGTACCTCAACTTCCCGGAGCCAAACCCTTCAATTAATATTTCAATGGAGTTTACATCCTCCGGAGCGTTTGAAGGGCCATCAACATCAAATAGATCTTTCAACTCAACGGATATTCCACCTTCGAGGACACTGAGTTTAAGGATATCATTTAAACTCTTACCAGTAAATGTATTTGGAGATATGTTTCTGGCATCTATGGGGACTTTAGGCTCATACTTCAATTTAACAATATAAGTTGATTTAACACTCATACCCTTTCACCTCAAACTGGTTTTTAAAGGTATTTCCATTGGATTTCTCAACTCCCTCTCATCTATGAAGAAGTTTCTAAGTGAAATTGAATAGTACTTCTTGAATGCAGAATCCAAGTATTTTTCAATTTCCACAATCATATCCTTTGGAATTTCAGGCTTAACGTATAGAGTTCTACCATAAACTTGCTTAACAATTTCACCATCTTTAACAATGATCTCACCACCCTTAATAGTCATGTAAGCTCTTCTAAAAGCTTTTGAAACCTTCTCATAATCCTTACTTAAATCCAGAGTTCTAGGGTCAATATCGTATATCGCTATGTCAGCATCAGCTCCAACCCCAAGATGACCTTTAAACTTCTCTAAACCAAGAAGCTTTGCTGGAGAAGCTCTAGTGATTATCGCTATATCGTATAATGTGAATTCACGATCTATTGATGTTATCACACACTTCTTCAAAGCCTTCCTATTTAGTTTAGCCATGAAATCCTCCCTAGCCCTCTTACTCATAAGCCAACTCATAACCACTGGGTAATCTATGAATGGACCTCCATTGGGGTGATCTGTGGTTAAGAAGACTCTCCACAAATCCTTTGATAACAATACAACTTCAAGTCCAATAGCCCATTGAACTGTATTAACGTAACTCTTCTTCTTATACTTGTATGGAACTATTCCAGATGCTGTTTCAACCTCGGTATCAGTAGTACTCCACTTCCAACGTGTTAAATGATATAATACGAATTCGAAAGGGGCATCTGCAGTCATGGTTGTTGCAGGTCTACCTGGAATAACTTGCCCCATATCCAAAGTCACATACGGATTTACATTCAAAACATTAGCTATATCCTCACCACCACTCTCCAGTGAACCCCAAGAATCACCCTTATAACCAGTGAATTGAACGTGGGTTATATGTAGAGCTGGACCTTCAGAGACTATCTTTAAATCCTTAGTTAAATTCATAGTTTCAATGGTAATGGAATAATTCCCGGGATATCCAAGTCTATTACAGTGAACATGAACTTTATGTGGCAAGTTTAATTGCTGAGCAGATTCAGCTATAGCCTTGATTATATCTTTTGGAGTCAAATTATATCCCGGAACTTGATCATCTAAACTTAAACCTTCACCCTTAATCATCCAAGCAGCATCAGAACCAGCATCAACAATCTTCAAAGAATAAGTTTTAGTTGCATATAGTAGCCAACCAAGATATGCTGTAAGCATATCCCTACGAGACTCTTGAATTAAGTCTAAAACGATCCAATTGGAATCTACTAGGACGAAGGCCATCTTATCAATCATTGGAATTGCATTGAGCTCTTCATGTGTATGTCTAGTCTTCAATGGTGGAGTTGCAGGTTCAGCTACGAATGTGTAACCCATCCTAGCATAATCATAACCAATCCTGAAAACATTGGGTACAGTTAAACCAGTTTCAGCCCTCTTAAATGGAGGTTTATGTGGTATATTTGTTAGGTAATGATCTTCAGGTCTAATCAACCTACCAACATTAACTTTAGGTCCAGCTATATGTGAATGTATATCTATACCTCCTGGGAGAACAACCTTACCACTAGCATCCACAACTACAGCTTCATTTAAATTAACCTCTGAAGGATCAACTATCTTACCATTCTTAACACCTAAATCCATAACCTCCCCATTAATTGAATTCAATGGATCGTAAACCAACCCATTCTTAATAAGTATTTGAACCATTAAACCCACCCCCTCTTCTCCTTAACTTTACTCAATATCCTAGACAGAATCTCCACATCAGACAAAACCCCCTT
>JANZKA010000019.1 GCA_025060975.1 Candidatus Culexarchaeum nevadense | reverse complement strand
TATGAAGTCACGGAGTTGAGGGTATGGAGGATAATCAATACCAATCACTATGAGATCACGGAAAACTTTCACAACATTTTCATCACTAGGAGGGAGAGGGAAACTTCCAACATGACTCGTATACATATGAATATAATTTCCCAATGAAACTAAATGAATTTAACTATTCAGTACATTACAAATTCCAAAGAGAGTAAACGTTAAAAATTATTAGAAAGCTGAAATAAACTATTCAATTGTGAGTAGAATCAGAATATTCATAACACATAATTTAAGGCTACCAAACATTATGATATCAAATGAAATTGTAAATTCAAATGATTACGATACACTTTTCTTAAACCTATATGAGGAGCTTGAACCACATGTAAAAGAACTATCTCAAGGAAAGATTGCATACGAAGATTTCGCCAAGAGAATTTCAAATAGTAGAATAGCACTACAACCAGTAAATAGCTGGTTATACCCATTGGAACCCATAATTAGAGCTATAAGGAAGATAGGTAGGAGGGGGATTAATGTATACTGTTACAAGGACTACAAATATGAAAAGAGGATACATGAAATAACCACAGAAATAACCATACTAACAGCAAAAAGCAAAATATTTGGGAAGATAAATGTAGAGGAATGGAAAAGGAAGATTAAAGAAAGAGCTTTAATAGTGGATGAAGCATTGAAAGTTGAAGCACGCAAAATACATGCAAAATCTATGGGTTTAAGTATATGCATATCAAATCCATCTGGATATAGACTTGGTGAAATCCTATCGAAAATGGGCAACGAAGTTCAAGTGGAGGAAGTTATGGGATGCTATTACCCAACACCCTTAGAGGAAATGGAAATTAAACTTAGAAGTATGGAGTTAAGTGATGATGAAATCAAGAAGTACGTGAAGGAACATTTAGAATATGTGGAAAATTACGTTTTAACCAGTGAAAATATTGATCAAGCATATTATAAATGGTTATATGATAAACACCCTGAACTTAGAGATGCTATAAGCCTATATGAAATTGAAATTCTAAAAAAGCTCAAGAAGTAGATGTGAATTTGGAGTATCCTCCAATAATGGGTATCCTCTCTCCACATCTTGGACATGTATTGTCTGGATTCAAATTGTATTCAATTATGGAGAATATGTATCGTTTAATCAGAAGTTTTGAGCATTTTGGGCAGTATGTATCCTCCTTATCATGGCCTGGAACATTCCCAATATAAACGTAATTTAAACCCTCATCATGACCAATCTTCCAAGCCTTCTCCAAAATCTCCACAGGAGTTCTCTTAGGATATAAATTGTATTCCAAAGCTTTATATGCAGGATAGTATTGCGTGACATGCCAAGGGGTATTTTCACCCAAATCCCTCTTAATCCTACTGGCAATACCTCTTAAACAATCCTCATCATCATTAACTCCAGGTATAATTAAAGTTGTAATTTCAACGTGAACTCCATACCTCTTAAACTCTATACAATTCCTCCAAACCTTTTCAACATCAGCTCCACAATACCTCCATACAGCTTCAGCATCACCTTTAATATCAACGTTAACGGCATCTAAACCTGCATTACAAAGCATTTGAAGAGCTTCCAGAGTCATATAACCATTAGTTACAAAGGTATTGTAATATCCATGAAGCTTAGCCAACTTAAATACATCCACAGAATATTCTAGGAATAGTGTTGGCTCATTAAATGACATGCTAGTCCCAATACAACCATACTCCCCAACCATATTCACAAACTCTTTTGGGGAAATATAGTTACTCCACCTTAAATTCGGTGGATACTTGCTTATCATGTAGTTTTGACACCATGGACATGTGAAATTACAAGACCAGCTACCAATAGTTAAAGCATAACTTCCAGGATAAAAGTGGAATAGAGGTTTCTTCTCAATGGGATTAGCGCTTATAGAAGATATATCCCCATATATGAGTGTGTATAGTTTCCCATCAATATTCATTCTAGTTTTACAAAAACCAGTATCCCCAGGCTTAATTACACATAGCTTCTCACAAGTTCTACATCTCACATTACCATTAATTCTATCATACAATAATGCCTCTCTAACACATGGATTACCTAATATCTTCAAAGTTTACACCTTAAACTTCTCAGCTAACTTCATAAGGTTATCAAGCAAGATGTCTTCATTATTTGGAGTTTTAATAAATAAGGGTATATTCTTCCTCCTAGTGGCTTTATGTGATATGAAAAGCCATTCTCCAGTATCAAGCTGTGCAGTTTTGTCAAGTATCTCAGGGCTCACCCCAGAAGCATCTGCAATCACATGTCTATCATAACTTCTGGGAAGTGTCCCCGCATAATAGCTGTGCAATTGTTGTATTGCATTAACATTTAATCTAGCAACCCTCTGTGTACTTATCCACCCATGAATCCTATACTTCCTACCCTGCCTCAAAAGCCTCTCCACATCCAGATTAGATTGAAATGTTAAATCCTCCTTCCTAACATCATCTGGAATGAATTCTTGAGCTTCATCTAAAACCACAAGTATCCTTGGACCGCCAAGCCTCCTCTTCCTCAAAACGAATAATGCACCAATGAATTTCGATGTGAAATCCCTAGCTTGGAGGGGGTCTGGAATGTATGCCACCATAAGCCTATTACCACCACCCATAATGAGTTCAGCAACGTCCCAAGGGGATAATCCACTCTCAACATGCTCTTCATACTCTACATTAACCAATTTATCCCTAAAAATCTCTAAAACCCCATTAAATTTAGTCCTAGATCTACCACTCTCCAACCTAGCTAAAACATTATTGATTAAGTTTAGTATACTTCTCTTAACATCTCTATACTCATCTTTAGTTGCAATTTCATGTATTGTAATTTCATGTGGAAGTTTACTTGCAATGGCATTCAACCTATAATATAATTCTGATGCAAGGATTTTTGTAAGCTGATTCTGATCATCCCTCAACTCATCTATTAAGCTAATCATGTAACTTAACTTATCACTCTCACGCCCCTCCAAATCAACTTTGCAAATCCTATTCCCACCAACCAAATTTAATAGATGATACTCTAAAGCTTCCCTCAACACACTATTCCCAACAATTTTATCCTCCAAACTTTCAGGGATAACTTGAGATGCAAAGAAAGATTCCAGTATATCATCACTACTAAGAAAGTCTTCGGTAGACAATATCATACCATAATTGATGATTTCATCTAGGAGGTTAATGCTATATTCCCCAGCAACATCAATTATGAATATAGATGTGTTTGGGAGATTATGTAAAACCTTCCTAACAATAATAGAAGTCAAATTGGATTTACCACAACCAGTAAATCCGAAAACACCACCATGAAACTTGACCAAGTTTAAGATGTCTATCTTCAATTTATGTTGAAAACCAATTATCTCACCAATTTCAACCCCCTTCTCAACATTAACAAGCTTATCAATAGCCCAAGAGGATAGTAGATGAGCCTTAGCTCCGACAAGTGGCATCATATTTGGATCATATTGAAAGTTAATTGAACCATTGGAAACATCCATAACATACCCAGTATATACAGCTCCAATATCAACCCAAGTATCCTCTGAATCACCCCACATGGAATATATCTTCACTAAGAAATCATTCCTCAAAGCTTTAGGCATACTCACATCCATGGAGAGTTCTTGAATATGTAGAGGTCTAACGCTAAAAGTTTCATAAATCAGATATTTCAATTCATCTTCAGTAGGTCTCTCCACAGCTATGAAAGATGGTTTTGAAAGTCTATCAAGAACTGCCAGATTAAATGAAGCTTCAAAAACACCAATAATACTCTTTAAAACTATCTTCCCCTCTTCATAAGACGTCTTTATGGATGTTTCACGGAGCCTAGCATTAAATGCACCATTAATATCATCAAACCATGGAGTATCTTTACCCATGAGGTAAGCCCAAATAATACTCAGTAACAAATGTATAATAATATTTTTACGTTACAATAGATTCAATATCGAATTCTGAAATCCCTAAACTCACCCTTATACTCTTCCCAGAAAACTTCAACATCATCAACTCTAGCTAGTGGAGGACCTTCACGAGCCCACTCCAAAACCCGCATAACAGCATCTTCACGTCCTTCAAGAACAGCTTCAACCCTACCATCAGGGAGATTCCTAACCCAACCAGTAACACCATATCTAGAAGCCACATTACGCATATTAGATCTGAAGAAAACCCCCTGAACCCTCCCAGAAATGAATATATGTGCTCTAACCATCCTACCAGAAGACAATTAAACCACCAACATTCAAATATAATAGAACGTGGAGATAAAGGTAACTTATATGGGAATACAGAATCTACAAATATGATGAGTGGCGATCAAAATGGGGGAAAACTATGAAATCACACGACTGAGAAACTCACTAAACCAGATAATAAGGATATTTGAGAATAGAGTTAGAGAGATGAGTACAATACCATACTACAAGGATTTCATAAGAGGATATAGAAACGAAAAGCTATATGAGAATTTTAAAGAATTCTTCGGAGAAGGGGACTTCAAAATCATAGGTATAGATGGATCATTAACTCAGGAAAGAAGAATGGAGATGCTAATATTCTACGTATGTGCAGTGGGATTCTATGGCTATATGACCATTAGAAAACATGAGATAAAACTAGATGTGAGCAGAGCAAAAGAAGAGGAAGCCATAAGCATATCAACAAGCATACCACTATGGATGGAAGATATACCAAACATAGACCCAGAATTTGAATACGCCCCAGACGACTTCGAAATGATGAAAACCATAGATAGCATACCATACGCATTAATGACCATGAGCGAACTAAAATTAGCCAACGATCAAATAAACTCAGAAGAAGTAAAAGTCATAATACTTGATAGAATGCTATCTGGAACTTATGGTCCAGCTTCAAGAGACTTTAGAAATCTACTGAAAAGAGGGAAATCGATCATATCCAGAATAAGTACATCAAAAGGTAATCCAAGCATGCTAGACATAAACTTAGCTGGATATATGGGTCCAGGAAGCATACACATACCATTCAGAGACCCATACACGGCTTACGCAGCAATAAAAAAGCTAATTGAAGAAATAACTTTAGGTGAAAATAGATTTAGAAAGAGAGATCTACCAAAAATATTGAATGTAAAGGAGGAAATCGCGAAAGAAGCTTTAAGAGATATGATACAATTGAACATGAAATATAATGGCGAATTAATGGTAGATGAAGGAGAATACATCACAATAAACCCAAATGTGAAGGGATACTGGGATAGAGTCTGGCAAGCTACAGAAACCATTCTGAAGAAGATATATGAAGAGAAAAGTGAACACCCACTAATGTTCAACGAAGAAGACTGGATAACAACACTAGATCTAAACACAATAAACTTATACATAATATACTCTATAATGGATAAAGCAGTAAAAACAAACAAACTAATTATAGGAATAGTTAAGGATACAAATGCAACAGACCTCATGAGATCAACAATACCATACATCCTAAACATGAGAAATATCGAACAGAAAGGTATCCCAAGATTTAGAAGTGATAAAGCATTACTGTCACTAATAAGCTCAATAAATTATTCGAAGATCAATGTTCCATGGAGAACAATAGAATACGATTCCACAATGACAACAATAATACAAGAGCAAATCAATGGAGGAGCAAGATTCAAAGCTGCAAGAGAAATCATTGGGAGAGAGCAATTCACATTGAAAGGGTACTTCCAATTAAGAGCATTAACGGAAGACCCATCCATAAGGAGCAATGTATTCTCATACGATAGACCAGTATACCCAAAATACGACTTAAAAATGAAGAAGGAACTTAAATGCATACAATTCGACAAAGAGATAATCATAGAACCAATAATAGAGTTATGGGATAACGAAAACATAATTGGAGACATAATACTATACATACTATCCAAATCAGATAACCCACATCTACTCGAGGAAATGGGCCACAACCACCTACTATTCTTAGCAGATAAACTTGCTAAAATAATGAGTAAAAGAGCATCAAAAGTGATAGATGGATTGACAAGTCTAGACCTAATGGCTACAACAAAGAAGTATAAAGCATACTTCATAGCCAGAAGATTTAGAGACATAAGAAGTGAAATAGAACATATAAGGGAAATTAAAGCGAAACAAATGTAAATTGGACGATAAATATGCTATACATACTACACACCACCGGGCAATGTAACTTAAACTGCAAATACTGTGGTGGAAGCTTCCCACAAAAACTAGTACCATGGAAAATTGAGTACAGCATAGAAGACTTGAAAAACTTCATAGAAGGAGATTCTGAACCAATAATAGCATTCTACGGTGGAGAACCACTATTAAATGCAAAATTCATAAGAAACGTGATGGATGAAATAAAAGATGCAAAATACGTTATACAAACAAATGCCACACTAATCGAAAACCTCGAAAAGGAGTACTGGCTCAAATTCAATGCAATCCTACTATCAATAGATGGGAGAAGGAAGATAACAGACTATTATAGGGGGAGAGGGGTATACGATAAAGTTATAAAAGCAGCTAAAAAGCTTAGAAGAATAGGATATAATGGAGATCTAATAGCCAGAATGACCGTATCAGAGAAATCCAAAATATACGCTGAAGTAAAACACTTAGAATCACTAAAACTATTCAACCACATACATTGGCAATTAAATGTTGTGTGGAGTGAAAAATGGAAGAACTTCAATGAATGGTGTAAAAACAATTACATCCCAGGATTCACAAAAATTGTGGAGGAATGGTTGAGAAACGCTGAGAAGGGGGAAGTAATTGGAATAGCGCCAATACTAGGGATATTAAAAGTGGAAATCACAGGAATAAGTATGGAGAGTCCACCATGTGGTTCAGGGAAAACCTCAATAAGCATATGTAGTAATGGAAAAATATACGCATGCCCAATAGCCGTAGACTCAAAATGGGCTGAAATTGGAGACATATACAACTATGATTGGAGAACTGTAAAAAGGATATCTATACGGGATCCATGCATAAAATGCCAATACTACAAGTATTGCGGTGGAAGATGCCTATACACATACATGGAAAAGCTATGGGGTGAGGAAGGATTTAAAAGCATATGCAAAATAACTAAGAAAACAATAAGGGAAGTGGTAAAGATTACAAGAAGAGTTATTGAACTAATAGAGGAGGGAATAATAGTAGAGGAAGAAGTGGTATATCCGAAATTTAACAATACAATAGAAATAATACCATAAACAATTATTCAAGGACTATCATTGTTAAAGTAGATTTAACATTTGGTGTACGCCTAATCTTCATGGAAATAATATTCTTCAACTCCTCAATACCCTCAGCTTCAATTTTAACCACAATATCATATACACCATAAATCACGTAAACCTCCTTAACACCATCAATATTTAAAAGTGCATCACGAACTTCAAGTTCAGTACCAGTCTCAACATTGATGAAGACAAAGGCCATAGAGGGCAAGATAAACCCCAACAAAAATTATAGAACATACTTTTAAATGTTTACCTAACCAATAAAAAATAAAAATGGGTTTAATTTAGTTATACGCTGGGGCTGCTGAAGTCGTCGAAGCTCTCTTCTTACGATAATCGGAATATATTATGTATAGGAGCCCCAAGCAGCATAGAGCTGTCATTATAGGCGCGTAAGCACCTGCCTCAGGACTTCCAAGGCCACTTGCGGACCATGGGAAGTATTTGCTACCGAGAAGTAATTGAAATCTCTGTATGAGTAGAGACTCTCTGCCCATAACAGTATTAGCGAAACTTGCACCTAAAGCTCCAAGAATAAACAATCTTGCAGCTCTATTGGCGGATTTCAATGGTCCACGCATTTCCACTGTGAATATGAAGAAGAATATCGATACAAAAGTACCTATGAACAGTACAAACCTATTAAAGGTTGTAAATAGATCCGCTGCGAAGAGTGGATATCTAATGGCAGCATTAATTTGAGCTACAAAATTCGCTCTAACAGTACCTCTCAGCATTGCACCAGTACCATAACCTATACCTATAGCTATTGGAATCCTATAAAGCCAGAAGTACTTCCTAGAGAAGAAGAAGTAGTAGCATAATCCTATTAGAGCCCATGGAATTACAAAATCCCATCTACCACGGTAGACTACTGGATTATAGAGGTAGTTTTGGAAGTACCACAAATCAACTGATACCCCATAACCAACACTTAAAGCTACATATAGGTGTTCAACAGCTCTGAATAGTGGATTTTCCCTATACAGGTATGAGAGGCATCCAAAACTTACGAATACAGCAGTCCAAACAAATAATATCTCAAGAGGTGTAACCATACCTTATCACCTCCCACCACGAGCCTTCTTAGCAAAGTAGCTTAAGTTTCCAAGTATAATACCAACCACTAACAGGTAGTGAACTGCAGATTGAGCATTCATTGCCTGTGGAGCACCGCTCAATCCAAGTTCACCAAGCAACATTTCGTATTCCGCCGCACCCCTAAGACTATTCAAAAGGCCAATATAACCTATATCCCCCTTCTTACCAGCATCATAGAATGGTAGATATCCTGGAACAGATACTCCAGGTAGACCTACTGCGAAAACTAGTGCAGGTGGAAGCTTCTTCGTAGCCCAATACTGTAGGTATGTCCCAGGACCGGGGGATCCTGCTGCAAAAGATATAACCATGCTGGCATACTTTATCCCATCAAACTTCTGTACAAGTGGAAGTGCGGTTACCGGGTTTCCATAGTAGTCTTGAGTCATAGCTCCAGTTATGGTATCAAATATTCTAATGATTAGGGCTGTGGTTGCCAGATAACCTAAATTCACTACATGTTTACCATACTCCTTAGTAATCAATTGCGTTGGGTTTTCAGGGTCTAATCCTGTATGATCAATACTCCTCCAAATTTCATCAGCCATTATAGGCCCCTCACTCCACATACCTAGAATGTAGATATACACGGGCCTCTTAACAAGATGTCTAAACACCAATATCGCTTGTGGATGCAACTCGGCATGTGCACCACCATAATCAAAGGACAATACGACTAGGGAGCCTGGTGGGAGATTCTCTATGTAACTAAACATGTCTTTTGTATACTCAGTTATGCTAAGTGGAGAAGGCGCCACCACAGCTACTGGAATTGCTATGCAAAGTGCAGTTAATAGGTATAGCCATCTCGGATCTAAAGCCTCAAAAAACTCGTACCAAGGCCTACCCATTCTACTCACCTCCAGCAAGGGTTGGTCTACGCTCATATGCAAATATTACCCTAACACCATAAGCCATAGCACCTATAGCAGTACATATAGTTACTGCACGCATAGCAGGGGTATTCCAGTAATCCATAATCCAAGCTCTAATGGGATCAAAGAATGGGAACAATGCTGAATTTATAGGTGCATTCCCCATTAAGACAATGAATCCAGTTATTAATAGTATCGCTGCATCAACATTCCTAGCCCTGAAAGCACGGTAACCAGCAGAGACTATGAAGAACCCAAGTAACGCAAACATCATATTGCTAGCAACATTGTCTACACACCAATAGAAGTAATTAAAAATTACACGTGTATTATCATAAACCCATTTGGGTACAATAACCCCCCTGGGATCCAACGCCCATCTGCCACCAAGGGTACTGATTATCGCCATAAATGGAATCATAATTAGAACTATTAGGCTATACTCCCAGTGGGGTCTTTTACGTGAAACATTCCTATAGTGGATTCTGTAAACATTTATAGCGCCAATTCCAATAGACATGGCACCCATAGCATTAAAGTAATCTAGCATTGTAGTTTCAAGGTAACTTGATAAACTAAACGTTCCAACTCTAATATCAATGTACCACTCAAAGACGTATAGTATGCCGAAGATGAAGGCGAGTGCTAATGGTATGGATCTCTTATAGTCAAGCATTAATGTACGGAACCCCACATCCATCACCTCACTTGGAAAGTAAATCTATTAGGAACTTGTTTCCAGCAGTTATCAATATGATGCCTATAAGCAGTAGTGCGAAAGATATGTATTTTCCAAGATCATGTGCAAACAGAACTCCAATAATCTTTGGATCCCTGGTTACATATGCAGCTGCAGCGTAAAGTTCTTCACCAAGCAAAACATAATCACATGCTGCTACGAAGAAGGGTAATTGGACAGTGCTAGTTGTACCGGCAACTTGTATAGCTCCAATATTGAATCCAGCTTCAGCAAGCTCCAAGGATTCAGCGTAGAAGTATCCTAGGAAGAAGTTTGCTGCAGGCCTCTCCCTCTGGAATATGCCTAAACATCCTTGAGCATATGCGAATTGTGCGCCTGCAATGTATCTTACGAATTCAGGCTGATACATGTCAGCCTTACCCTCCATCGTGTAAGCCTGTTTAACTATACCTTCAGCAGCCATGTAAACAACATAATTCCTATTTGCCACAATGATTGGGATACCATATCTAGCAGTTTTTCTGGCAATATCACCTAAAATTGATAATGCAGCAAGGGTTTCCAAAGCACCAATGCCGCCCAATCCCGGTGAGAAGAATACTGGTCTACCCATCTCCGTGGCTCTACCGATAGCTTCATCTATAGCTTCCACAGCGGGAATCTTCCTAACCTTAACTTTTTCAGGCCTCCTCTTAGAAACCTCTAACGCGAATATCGTTAGTATCCCGAAGAGTAGTAGTAGGACTCCCTGCGCCACCCTACCAGGTATCACTCGAAACTCTATTTGAGCCAAATCAAGTAGTATCATATATATCACATCTAAATGATTTCTTTCGAAAAAGGAAGGATTCAAAATATCTTTTTGTTATGAGAAGTATATAAGTTTTACGATAAAAAAGAGTAAAAATTAAATATTAATTTAAAGGCATCACATTAAATAACAATAATCACTTATTGATCACCCGCATCCCCAGAGAAATATGGTGTTTTAGTTTAGAAGCTAAAAGGGTTTACTAATCGCATAATATAAAATGCGGACTCTTGCCAAAGCCCCCTTGTTGGATGATGAAAGGTAAAGTTGATAAAATTAGGTTCATAGAAATATTTACGTTATGAGAGAACTAGCCACTACTGATGAAATTTACGTGAAAGTTAAATTCATATCATACCTTAGAGATCTAATTGGTAGAAGTGATGCTATTATAAAAATGAAGGATGGAGCAAGTGTCAATGACCTAATGGAAATTCTCTGGGAGAAGTGGCCTATAATAGGTAAAATGGATCTGCATGGTGAAGGTCCAATAATAATACTCTTAAATGGTAAACCTGTTGGAAGAAGTGTGAAATTGAATGATGGTGATGAAGTAGAATTAATACCACCAGCAACTGGAGGATGAAAAGTGTTTTAAATTGTTTAGTAAACTAATTCATGGGAACATTATGGAGAAGGTTGTACACTACACTAAAGTTGAAAACGAACTTGTGGAGATTGAAGGGGCACGTGAAATATATGTGAGATGGCTAATAACTGATAAAGATGGTGCACCAAACTTTGCTATGAGATTATTTGAAATAAAGCCCGGTGGAAATTCACCATACCATGAACATCCATACGAACATGAAATATTCATCTTAGATGGAGATGGAAAAGTGATAATAGATGGAAGAGAATACACAGTTTCACAGGGATTTGCAATATACATACCCCCAAACGTAAAACACACAATAATAAACAATGGAAAAAACGATTTAAAATTCCTATGCATGATACCATTAACCACTAAAAGAAAATAAATGTAAAACAATAATTAGATAAATTAATAAATTGAAATCATCATAACTATTTTTGAGTAGTGAGTTTAATGGGCGGAATACTATTTATTGGAACTGGAAGTGCAGGTGAAAGGATACTTTCAATAGCATATGCAACCTTCAAGAACTTGAGATCAAAAGAGAATTGTTTTGTCGCAGTAAACACAAGCAAAAAGGATCATGAGAGAGTTCAATCATACTTTGAGGAGAGGGGGATAAAGGACCACTCAAACTTTCTATTCGAAACTATTGGTGAAGAAACTTTAAGTGGGTATGGTGCAGGGAAAGACCCGAAACTTGGGCAAAGTGCATATGAAACAGATAAGGAGAAACTTCTAAAAAAGCTGAAAAGCCTACATAAAAAGGAGAATTTCAAAATAGCAATAACACTATCAAGCCTCGGTGGAGGATGTGGAACTATGGTTATAGGGGAATTGTCAAGTGACATAAGAGATGAACTTGGAATAAGAGTTGTACCCATATGCACAATACCCTTCAGAAGAGAGGGAGACCTACTTGTCGGAAACGCTATACTTGGCTTAAGGAATTTACTTGATAAGGGGTTAAACCCATTAATTTTCGATAATGAATTAATGATGAGATTTAGCCAAACAGTAGGGGAGGGGGTTGATAGAGCTAACATAATAATTACATCCCTAGTATCAAGCTTAGTAGACTTAGTAGAGTACGGAGGGTTCTCAAACCCCCCAATAGACATAATAGATATAACCAGGCTAATAACACCACAATGTGGATTTTTCACAGTGGCATACCTAGATAACCTAAGAGATTTCAAGAAGAAGTGGAAAGATCTATTTGAATTCAACAAATCACTGGTTTCACAGCCAATAATACAAACAAATTGTTTCGTAATGTTTAAAGCAAGAAGCTTCCCCCATGAATTGGTGGAAGATGTACTCTCCTATCTTAGAACTAAATATAGTGCAAAAGAGATAATACCAACAACCATAGAAGACAAAAGCTTCTCTGGATACACCATAGCAGCAATGATTTGGGGTATGTCCATAGAAGGCATAAAGCCACCATTAAAAACTAAAAGACCATTAAGTGAAGAAATTAGGAAAATGTTCAAAATATAAACTAAACAATTTTTTACATAATGATACCCGTTTAAATGAATTCAGAAAGTAAACGTTTATCTGAAATTTTTGGAAGCTTACTTGAAGCATTAACAACACCTAGAGGGGAGTAATCAACATATCCAAGGGAAATAAGTCTCTTTAAAACAGCTTCAGGATTCGATACACCCATATCAGATAAATCCCGAAGAAACCTTATAACACCAACACTATGATACTTATTCAAATACTCCACAGCTCTCCTCAAATCAACATCTTTCATCCAATCCAAATCAATTCTCGTAGTAGACTTTTCAACAGAAACTTCCATAGCAATAGATTCCCTTGAAACATCAACTTTTGAAGGAATAACAGTCACACTAGGTTTAGATGAAATTATCTTTGGAACCTGAAAGCTACAAAGTACATCTTCAACTTCCATAAACCCCTCAGGAGCCGATATCTCACCAATCTTCAAAAGATCATTTAGAATAGCAGTTAATGTGGCTAAACCTATATTTTCACCCTTAGCCCAAACCCTTAAATCATCAAATGAAATTTCACCAACACTTCTAATGTAGCTACGAACTCTATCCAATAGCATTTTATAGTATCCGCCAATAGACAAAAGCTACCCCCTAAACTCAAAGTAACTATTTATAGCATTCGAATATAAAGTTATATCTAGAGGAGCATGCCAAGAAGGCTCGGCGAAAAGGAGAGGAAAACTGGATACATGTATTTCAACGTGGAAAATGTAAAAACAAGTATGAGTTTAGATGAAATTCTAGAAATAATTTTCAGTAGAGGCGAAGAATACAGGAGAATAGCCAGAGAAATACTGGAGGGAATAAAGGAAATTGCAATAAAAGAAGATAGAAAGACTCTGACAATAAGTTCAGGGGAAATGTCTAAAATTATAAGTGAGAAATTGGGATCGAGGAGGAAAAGCATGGCATATAGGGTATTATCGGAATTCCTAATACCCATGGGCCTAATATCATATAGACGTGAAGATGGAACATATACAGTATCACAAGATTTCAGAAATGCACTTATCAGAATAGGAACAGCATACGTAAGGTGGATGAAGAGATAATGGAATTCAAGAGGATAATAGATAAAATAATCGAGAAAAGAGACAAATTTAACGTAGTAGCACTACATGACTATTTCATAGATCACTTCATATACATGGAAACAGACATAAACAATCTAATAGGAGAAATAATAGAAACAGCCAGACGTGGTGGAGGGAACATATTCAAAAATGTACAAAACATCATGAGAGGAGGATGCGCAGCAAATTTCTCAGCAGCCATAGCAAAATTAGGTGTAAAAGTGAAATTGATAACCTGTGCAAACAATATTGGATTAGAAATACTTAGAAGAAATGCAACTGGAGTAGATCTAAGCCAAGTTAAAATAACCGAAGAACAAGCAATCACAGCAATAATAGAGAGCATATACATGGGAAGACAAGTAAACATAATGATAAGCTATCCAGGAGTACTATCAAAATTCAATACAAACATGCTCAATGAAAAAGATTGGGAAGCAATACTGAATAGTGATTTCATATGCATGTTCACTTGGAATGTTAATAGATATGGAACTGAACTAATAGAGGGCATTGCAAGAAGAGTGAAAGAGAATGGGAAAGGGAAAGTATATATAGATTTAGGAGACCCCAGACATAGAATTGGAGATCTAAGAGAACTAATAGACAAAATTGTAAAAGAAGAGTTGATAGATGCCATAAGCTTAAATGAAAATGAACTAAAAATAATAGGGAAAATAATCATGAATGAAAAGGAGAACCATGAAAATCCAGAAGACTTCATATCAGAAATTTCAAGAAGAGTTAATTTCAGATTAGACGTACATACACCAGAATACTCAGCAACTTCAAAAAACGGAAAAACAATAATTGCACAATGCTTCAAAGTAGACGTGAAAAGAACCACTGGAGCTGGAGATGCATGGAACGCTGGAAACATATTGGGATGGGGAACCGAACTAAAAGATTATGAAAGACTCTTAATAGCCAATGCAGTAGCAGCAATATACATATCAAAGGAAATACCCGAACATCCAAATATGTATGAACTTAAAGAATTCATAGAAAAAGCAAAAATCCAATAAACATTATTTAACATATCATAACCCAATTTTAAAAAAATGTTACATTAAACATAGAAAAATTTAAATTCATAATCAACACCATAAATAATGATAACATCATAAATGAAGGTGAAAATACATGGTTAAATGCAAGAAATGTGGAACCGAAGCTGGCGCACCATTAAAGACATGGGTACTAGCACCAAAGGGGAGAAGACCCGTAACAATGGGACTATACAAGTGCCCAGCCTGTGGAGCATATTTCAGAGCCGGAGTAAAATAGAGAATAAGTGAATCAATAAACCACACATTTTTTTAACCTTCAAACGTAAGTTTTATAGAAGGAATACAACAATACATGTGTACATGAATGCAAAAGATATAGCATTAAACTGGGTGGAAGAAAACAAAGAAAAAATAATATTTCTAAGCGACATGATATGGGAATATGCAGAATTAGGACTAGAAGAATATAAATCATCAAAACTGTTAGCAGACACATTGGAGAAATATGGATTCAAAGTTAAACGTGGCATCGCCGGTATGCCCACAGCCTTCATAGCAGAATGGGGAAGTGGAAAGCCGGTAATAGGGATACTTGGAGAATACGATGCCTTAGCAGGACTCTCACAAAAAAGAGTTCCATGGAGAGAACCAATAATTGAAGGTGCACCAGGACATGGATGTGGACACAACATATTCGGAGCAGCCACAGCTGGAGGAGCTATAGCACTAAAAATAGCTATGGAGAAATGTAAGATGGAGGGAACTATAAAATACTTTGGATGCCCAGCAGAAGAAACATTGATAGGAAAAGTGTTCATGGCAAGAGAGGGGGTATTTGAAGGATTAGATTTCGCAATAAACTACCACCCATCATCATTTAACACCGTAAGACTTGGATCCACAAACGCTATGAACTCTGTTAAATTTCATTTTTATGGTAGGGCTTCTCATGCTGGTGGTAGTCCTGAGGTTGGTAGGAGTGCTCTTGATGCTGTTGAGCTTATGAATGTTGGTGTTAATTATATGCGTGAGCATGTT
>JANZKA010000018.1 GCA_025060975.1 Candidatus Culexarchaeum nevadense | reverse complement strand
CAGTTTCCACATTTTACACATTTCTCGTAGTTCAATGTTATCTCTATTGGCGTAGCTTTACCCCTCCCCCTACAGTTTTATTTCTCTCAGTTCACTTATTCTCGCATCTATCCTCCTCATTATCCTCATATATGCCTTCTCATTTGCATCTCTTATCCTTTGATATTCCACTCTCTTTATGGTTTTTGAAAGCTTTTTCTCTTCAATATCTTCAATTCTATTGATTAATGCTTTAAGTTTCTCTATTTCATCTTCTATTTCCCCCATTTTGCTTCTAGCTTCCTCTGATTCTACTTTCATTTTTGCTTCATTGATTTTATCAGTTAATGCTTTTATTTCATCCATTATCCTCTTCTTTTCTTCAAGGTATTGTTTTCTACCAATATCTCCATTCCCATATCTCCTAATGGTTTCTTTAAGTTTTATGTATAGATCTTTTTCCTTTAGGTATGAATCGTATATGGCTCTTATGTAGCTTACCTTTGTAGCTGTCTTCACTTTGCTGAATCTGTATTTTAAGTATATTGTGGATGTAGCTGTTAATGCTATTACCGTGTATGCCAGTATGTTTATTGGTATTTGCATTGGAGTTTGCCCTGGGATATATGTTACTTTTAAATTGCTTAACCCATGATCTTTCGCTATTAATCCTCCTAAATCATATTTTAAGGTTGTACTTTCAATTTTTGCTGGTTTACCAGTATAATCTACGATTTTTGTTCCATCACTGAATTTCACAGTTATATTCATCTGTCTTATTGGTGTTTGTATTATGGTGTCTATTGGTATTGTTAATGTCTCTTGTTGTCCTCCTCCAGATATGTATTTCTCTCTTGGAATTTTGTATTTCAATGTGAAGTCGTATGTCCATTCGCTTTGTAGATCTATTCTTGGGTATATCGTTATTATTGTGGTTGTGGATGTTGAGTTCACTTTGTAGTTTACTGGTCCAAGTGGGTCTGTGACTGAGTATATTGATATTCCTTGGGGCATTGTGAACTTGAATCCAATATCCCTCTTTAGGGTGGTGTCTATTGGGTTTCTTACGGTAATTTCATCTTTAACTTCTATGTCTTGACTTATGCTTACCCATCTGATTATCTTGTCTATTAATATTGGTGTTATTTTTGCTTCGAATGATGTGTATAATTCTATTGTGGTTTGTATTGGTAGTGGGGATTGGGTGAATGTTGCTTGCCATTTATCTGTCATGGTGATACTTGTTGGTGGTATTATTGTGGTGACATTTATGGTTTCCGCTGGATATATTATGGTGGTATTGAAGTTTTCCATTGTTATGTCCAGTATTGGGTATATTGGGTATTGGAATACGTATTTCCCTGCGTATGTTTTCAGATGCCTTATTAGGTATGTTTCAATGGTAACTTTCCCTTTAACTTCCCCTAAAACTACTATCTTAACTTCATCATCTCCATCTTCAATTACCACATTTATTTCTCCATTTTCATCGTAAGCTTTAACCATGAATAACTCGTTTGAATACTGTTTTGGTATGTGTTGAGTTAAGTTTACTTCAATTCCATGTATGTATAGTTCATCTTTTATTATTGCGTAGTTTGAATATATCTCTATAATCCTTTGCCCCTTTGAACCTGTGTTCTGAGAGTTGGCTTGATATAAGTTTAATTGCAGATTTAATGTCATCAATGTGATGATCAATATTATTGCAATGGACTTCTCAATATTCCTCATAGACGTTCACATGCCCCTTAAATTTATGTCCTAATCCACCTTAATAATAGTTTGTTTTACTCTTATCTAGGTCGATAAAGTTAAATCATGTGTAACTTAAACTTTCTACTGTGAATTATATGGTGGATGCACATCCATACCTACCAAATTCTTCGAAGAAGGTTTTGGAGGAGATGCTTAAAACTATTGGTGTTAGTGATGTGTCTGAGCTTTATAGGGATATTCCTGAGTCTATTAAGTTTAAGGGTGAATTGAATATTCCTGGTCCCATGTCCGAGTTTGAAGTATACAAGTTTATTCGCTGTATTTTAGATGATAATGTTAGTTTAATGGATATGCCAATATTCCTTGGAGCTGGATGTTGGCCTCATCATGTTCCATCTGCTGTTAAGAGTATTGTTAGTAGAAGTGAATTTCTAACTTCTTACACACCATATCAAGCTGAAATCTCTCAAGGGATGCTTCAAGCCTTATTTGAGTTTCAGAGTTTGATTTGCGAGTTGACTGGAATGGATGTAGCTAACGCGTCCATGTATGATTGGGCTTCAGCTCTTGCTGAAGCTGCTTTAATGGCTGTTAGGGTTACTGGTAGGAAGAAGATCATTGTTCCTAGAATTATATGTCCAGATAGACTTATGACTTTAAAGACTTATACTGAGCCTCATGGGATCTCAATAATTATGGTTGATTATGATAGGGAGAGTGGATGTATAGATTTATCGAAGCTTAGGGGGGTTGCATCAAGTGATGTGGCTGCAATCTACATTGAGAATCCATCATACCTTGGTTTCATAGAGACTGGTGTTGATGAGGTGGCATCTATAGCTCATGGTGTAGGTGCTTTATTCATTGTTGGTGTTGACCCGATATCTCTTGGGGTTTTGAAAGCCCCTGGAGATTATGGTGCAGATATAGTTGTTGGTGAAGGTCAACCTCTTGGTAATCCAATGAATTTTGGAGGTCCATTGCTGGGTATTTTTGCATGTAGATGGGATGATAAGCTTGTTAGACAGATGCCTGGTAGGATTATTGGTTTGACCAGCACATTGGATGGTTCTGAGAGGGGGTTTATGATGATCTTGCAGACTAGGGAGCAGCATATTAGGAGGGAGCGTGCAACGTCAAATATATGTACTAATGAGGCTTTATGTGCAGTTGCAGCTGCCGTATACTTATCTCTTTTAGGTCCATCTGGGTTGAGAGAGCTTTGTGAATCGATAATGTATAGATCTCATTATGCCATGAAGCTCCTCAATGATATTAATGGTGTTAGAGCTCCAATATTCAATGCACCACACTTTAAGGAATTTACAGTTAATTTTGATGGGTCTAAGGTTGGTGTGGAGTATGTTCATAAGGAGCTTTTGAAGAGGGGGGTTCATGGTGGGAAAATAATTAAGAATGAATTTCCCGAACTTGGTGAAACAGCACTTTACTGTGTAACTGAAGTGCATTCTAAGGGGGATATTGAGAGGCTTGCATTAAATATAAAATCCATTTTGGAGGTGTGATGGGATGTTTAGGCAAGCTAAGTGGAGTGAACCATTAATTTTCGAGTTAGGCTATGAGGGTAGGAGGGGTTATATACCTCCAAGAGTTGATGATGAAGTTAAATCTGTTGTGGGTGACGTTTTAGCTAGGATTCCGGAGAATCTTAGACGTAAGGAGTTGAATTTACCGCAACTCTCTGAAGTTGAGGTTGTTAGACATTATACCCGTCTTTCAGAGATGAATTATGGTGTTGATTCTGGAGTTTACCCATTGGGTTCTTGTACTATGAAGTATAATCCAAAGGTTAATGAAGAGTTGGCTTCACTTGATTCTGTGGCTTATGTTCATCCATTGCAAGACGAGTCTACTATTCAAGGTTCTTTGAGGCTCATGTATATGGTGGAGAAGTGGCTTGCAGAGATAACTGGAATGTATAGGTTTACTCTTCAGCCAGCTGCTGGGGCTCATGGGGAGTATGTTGGTTGCCTTATTATTAGAGCTTATCATAAGTTTAGGGGGGAAGGTTTTAGGGATGAAATGATAATTCCAGATAGTGCTCATGGAACTAATCCTGCAAGTGCAGCTATGGCTGGTTTTAAGGTTGTGGTTGTGCCATCTGATGAGAAGGGGTGTGTGGATTTGAAGGCTTTGAAGAGTGCTGTGTCTGAGAGGACTGCTGGACTTATGCTCACAAATCCGAATACTTTAGGCATATTTGAGGAGAATATAGTTGAGATCGCTGAGGTAATTCATGATGTTGGTGGACTACTATACTATGATGGTGCAAATCTAAATGGTATATTGGGGATAGTTAGACCTGGCGATATGGGGTTCGATATAGTTCACTTAAATCTCCATAAAACATTTTCCACACCACATGGTGGTGGAGGTCCTGGTTCAGGTCCTATTGGAGTTAAGGAGAAGCTTGAGCCATTCCTACCAGTCCCAGTTGTGGAGTTTGATGGTAAGAGGTATTACTTAAATTATGATAGACCTTTATCCATTGGGAAAGTTAGGTCTTTTTATGGGAATTTCGCTGTTATAGTTAAGGCTGCAGCATACATATTATCGATGGGGGCTCAAGGTTTAAGGGCTGCTGCTGAGCTTTCCACTGTAAACACCAATTACTTCTTGAAGTGTATGTCTAATGTTAAGGGGTATAGTCTCCCCTATGATCCAGGTAAGCCTAGGAAGCATGAATGTGTTTTAAGTGCTGAACCTATGGAGAGGGAGACTGGTGTTAGAGCTTTGGATGTAGCTAAGGCTTTGCTTGATCGTGGTTTACATGCTCCAACCATGTATTTCCCATTGATTGTTAAGGAGGCTTTGATGATAGAGTTCACTGATACTGAGACTAAGGAGAATATTGATGCATATGTTAAGGTTTTGAAGGAGATTTCTGATGAAGCTTACAGTAATCCATCTACTGTTAAGTCTTCTCCGAGGAATACTTCTGTTGGGAGATTGGATGATGTTAAAGCTAATCACCCCAGATTCCTAGTGCCATCATGGAAGGTTTACATGCGTAGATTGAAGGGGGCTGGTGGCTGAATATTGAGAGTTACAATTCTATTCTTCTCATTTTTTAGGGAGATTTTGGGTTTAGATAAGATTGTATTGGATCTTGATGGTCCTTTGACTGTTAGGGATTTGTTAATGATAGTTGATGGTAAGCTTAATGGTAAACTTATGAAGTTAATTTCAAATTTAGATGGAGGGTTTAGGGGGGATATTCATTTTGCTGTTAATATGCGTAGAATTGGAGTTGAGGATTTATCCAATATTATACTTAGAGATGGGGATGTTTTAGCAGTTATGCCTGCACCTTCAGGAGGTTAGTTCTCCAATTAAATATGTGGTTTTAGCTTCAGTTATCTTAACTTTAACCATCTTTCCAAGCATTTCTCCACATCCATTTATCTTTACAAGCCTATAGTTCTTCATTCTAGCTTTAGCGATTCCCCCATCAACTTTAAGTACCAGTACATCTTCGATTCTCCCCACGTGCATCATGTTTCTCTCTAGAGATATTCTCCTTGAAACTTCGATCACTTCTCTGCATCTTCTACTTCTAATACTTTCTGGTAATTGTGGTAGGGCTGCAGCTTTGGTGTGTGGTCTTGGTGAGTATTTTGCTACATTCACTTTATCTGGTTTTGTTTCTTCAATTACTTTTATAGTTCTCTTATGTGCTTCTTCACTTTCCATGGGGAATCCTGATATTATGTCTGTGGCTATGAATCCCGTGGGATATTTTGATCTAAATTTTCTAACTATCGTCTTGTAATCATCTGTAGAGTATTTTCTGTTCATTAGTTTTAGGATTTCATCATCTCCGCTTTGTAGTGGTATATGCATGAATTTGTAGATTCTATCATCGTCATATATATCCATTAGATCATCTATGATTTTTAGTGTATTGTTTGGTGTCATCATCCCAATTCTAATGATGTATTCCCCTGGTATTTGGAGTAATTCTCTTAATAGATTCACTAAGTTTGTTCCTATATCCATTCCATATGCTGCTGTGTCTTGAGCTGTAAGCCTAATTTCCCTAGCTCCTCTCTCTACAGCTTTTCTCACAACTCTCTTTATCTCTTCAATACTATAGCTTCTCAGTTCACCTCTAGCCAATTTAACTATGCAGTAGCTACAGTTTCCAAGACAGCCTTCAGCTATTGGTATTGTGACTGTTAATCCATTTTCAATTGTTCTCTCAAGATTCTTGGTTCCAGATCCTATAATCCTGATTTCTCTCCCACTGGATTCTAGAACTTCAAGTATCTCGTTGATTCTTTGTGGCGATATTAGTGAGGCTTCTGGTGCTATACCCATCACGAGTGCTGGTTGAGCTTTCGCCATACATCCTGCAACTATAAGCTTACTTCCATTCTTCCTCCCAATTTCTTCAAGTTCTCTTATCCTTTTCACCATACTCCTCTCAGTTTCCCCTCTGACTGTGCATGTGTTTATTATTATTGCATTTGCTTTCCATGGGTCCTCTACGATTTCATGTTTTGACATTATTATGTTCTTCATTAGGTTTGTATCTGCTTTGTTGGCTGCACATCCATAGCTTTCTATATAAACTTTCATATCTTACTCTAGATTTGTGTAGTTGGTCTTACATATAAACATGACTTGTGTTCTCCAATACTTTTACTGATATCTTTGTTTTCAATTATGTTTTTCCTTTATACAGTTTTTTGTGGCATTTTTTCCCGTTTATCTCGTTTTTCTCGTTTTAGAAATCTTTTACCATGAATTTTTCAAATAGTTTGTATTCTTTTTGTAATACAATTGTAGTACAATCTTCTTTATTCAACTTATGTGAAAAGTATTTTTGGTGGGTGGAGGTATATGAAAGTAATCACCATTAGGCTTCCTGAAGGTGTAGTTAAGGAGCTTGATTTACTTATCGAATGTGGTCGTTACTCTTCTCGCGCTGAGGTTATACGTGAAGCTGTTAGGGAGCTTGTTCGGAAGGAGCTTATTAGTGCTAGGGCTCAAGTCGGTAAGGTTTACGGTTGACTTCTCACTTAACACTTTTATACCTCTTTTCACATCACTTTTTTGGTTGTCTTCATGTATGAATTCAATTTGGATGATGTTCTCTTGAATAGTATGGTTAAATCTGCCCGTAGAATTATACTTCAATTTCCAGATGGACTTAAGAGTTATGCTCTAAAGATTGCTGATGAAATTTCGAATCGCATAGCTGCTGAGGTAATTGTGTCTATGGATCCATGTTATGGTGGTTGTGATTTAGCTGTTGATGATGCTAAGAGGCTTGGGGCTGATTTAATAATACATTTTGGTCATACTGAGTTTGTTAAGTGTAGTGAAATTCCAGTTGTATATGTCCCTGTATTCTTTAAGTTTTCATTGAAGGATTTAGCGAAGAAGTTTGTTGAGATTTGGGGTTTTAGGGGGGCTGTTGGATTGCTATCCACAGTTCAGCATATTGAGAATTTAAGTGAAGTTGAAGGTTTTCTATCTTCTTGTGGTGTACCAGTACATGTTGGTTTAAAGTGTGGTCGAGTGAAGTTTAATGGTCAAGTTTTAGGTTGTGAAGTTTGTGGTGCTATGGGGATAGCTGACTTGGTTGATGGATTCTTGGTGATTTCTGGTGGTGATTTTCATGGATTGGGTGTAGCTTTATCCACTGGGAAGACAACTTACGTTATGGATCCATTTAGAGGTGAAATTAGATGTTTAGATAACCTTGTTATGAGGGTTTTAAGTGTTAGGTGGAATAATATTGTTAGAGCTAGGGAGTCTAAGAGTTTTGGTGTTATGGTGGGTGTTAAGCCTGGGCAGTGTAAACTTAATTTGGCTTTGAAGGTTAAGAGGATTATTGAATCTAGTGGTAGGAAGTGCTATCTCTTTTCTGTTAGGGATTTCTCAGCTGATTTAACTCTCCCCTTTAGGGATATTGATGTTTTCGTTTCAGCTGCATGTCCAAGGATTGCCATTGAAGAGGCTGAGGCTTATGGTAAGCCAATTCTAACTCCATATGAAGTTAAAATTGCATTAAGTGGTTCCATGAATCCAGATGATATGAGAGGTATTTTGAATGAAGAGTTTGAGTAGACTTAGACATCTTGCAATGATACTTGAGAAGGTTAAACCACACCCTAATCCTAAGGTTTATTTTGAGCAGTATAGTCTTAGAGGTGATGATGCTGCTAGGATATTGTGGTTTGCTGGGATTATCAATGATGATATTTCTGGTAGAAGGGTTTTAGATGCTGGTTGTGGTACTGGGATTCTCGGTTTCGGTGCTGTGCTGCTTGGAGCTGAAATGGTTTTGGGGGTTGATTTGGATTTTGAAGCTTTGAAAACTGCTTTGGATAATGCTAAGTCTCTTGGTTTATATTTTGCTATAAGTTTTGTTAGAGCAGATGTTTCCCATCTACCTTTGGCTAGACGTTTTGATACAGTTATTCAGAATCCTCCATTTGGAGTTCATAGGAGGGGGGCTGATAGGATGTTTCTTGAAGCTGCCATTAGAAGTGCGAGGGTTGTTTATTCGCTTCACAAGTATACTCCTCAGAATCATGTTTTCCTTTCCAATTTAATTTCAAAACTTGGTGGTAGATTATCTGGTCATCTTAGATTTGCCATAACGATACCGCACACCTTCGATTTCCATAGGGAGTTTAAACGTAAGGTTAATGTTATCCTTTATAGGATACTATGCGTGTAACAATTTGTATTTGAGGTGTCCAATTTGGTTTCCAGTGGAAGTGTAGTTTTCCCTGGAGATTTTCTGGGGGTAATAGAGGAGTTTATAGCTGGAGATGGTGTTAAGGAGGTTGATGGATCCTTAATAGCTGTTAGATTTGGACGTTTGAAGATTGATGTACGTGAGAGGAAGATTAGCGTTGAATCTAAGAGGAGTTTAATTTTACCTGTAGCTGGAGATGTGGGTTTAGGGTATGTTTTCGATGTGGGTTTTGAATCTGCTGGGATAAAGGTTAGTTATGTGGAGGGGAAGGGGGTTTTGAGGATTCCTGTAACTGCATATCTGCGATTACCATACGTATCTAGTAATGTGAGGTATAATTCGATGTATGATGTTGTTAGGGAGGGGGATCTTGTTAGAGCTGTATTTTTAAATTCATGGATTCCATACAATGTGTCTATTAGGGATAATGATTTAGGTGTTCTTTTCGCAAGATGTCCATACTGTGTTTCACCATTATACCTTAGGAGTGGACGTTTAGTATGCTCTAAATGTAATTTCCATAGTTCTAGGAAGTTTGCTTCAGGATATCTGTTGAAAATGTAATTTAACAATTAAGTTTATTACCGTTTTTAGCTAAGCTATTACTAAGATGTTTGAGGGGTGTATGTGTTGGAAGTTAAAGTTTTGAGGAGGGGGGATGACTTCATAGAGCTTGAGATTAGAGGGGAGGGGCATACCTTCCTAAATGCGTTATGTCAAAAACTTTATGAAGATCCATCCGTGGTTTTTGCATCATATAATGTTCCACATCCACTTGAGGATAGAGCTCTCTTACTAGTGAGAGTTTCATCTAAATCACCTATTGAGGTTTTGAAGGATGCTACGAGGAAGCTTAAGGAAGATGCATTGAATTTTAGAGCTGCTTTCGAGTCTGCTTTTAATAAATTTACGTCTGGAAGATGAGAGGCCTTTTTCAATGTCCATAAATGATCTACACGATATATTGGTTGATGAGGATTTAGCATCCTTTGGAGATACCCTAGTAAACTTCGTATACTCTATTGCTTTAAGTGTTGTTAGTGGTAAATTTCGTGGGGGGAGGGTTAGAAATAGGGTTTTGGCTGAAGCACTATGTAGGTGTGGTTTGAGGAGTTTACTTAATGGTAAAGTCGATGTTCACGTTAAGGGTGATGCTGCTGAAGCTTTAATAGCTTATGCTTGGCTTTCAGGTAGAGTTTCATTAAATGAGCTTGTGGATATCCTTGCTGGGAATCTTTCAGCTGATGTTATTGGAAATTTCGATTGTGAAGTTAAAGCTTTCTCAGTTCTCCTTAAACATGTCTTGGTGAGCATTTTTGAAAGTTAAATTGGAGTCTAGGGTTGCAGGCATAGTTTTTAGGAGGCCTTTGATAGTATCTACAGTTTTTAGAGGTTCTCTGAGAATTGATGGTGTTATGATTGGTCTTTCTCAATCCAGTACCCCTTTGAATGAAGCTCTTGATATGGTTATGAATTCAAAGTTTTTTGATGAGATAAGCTTCATAGTTATTGATGCTGAGGGGTTCGGTAATGTTGATGTGGATTACGTATTTTCAGTTTCATCTAGACCTGTGGTGGCAGTTTATGGTGAATTGAAGGTTTATAGGGGTTTGAGTGATGCTGATTTTAAACGTTTAATGGATGTAGCTTGTATTCATGGAGAGTTTGAAGCTTTAAGGGTTTCTAGGTTGATAGCGTTAAAGCTATTAGGAACATTATCTAATTATTTCTCTCGACCCATAGAGTGATGTGTTATGCAATTCTGTGATAAGTGTGGAGCTTTAATGCATCCAAGGAAGGTTAATGGTAGAGTTGTTTTGGTTTGTACTTCATGTGGATTTGTTAAGGATCCTTCTGGTGCTACCATGAAGATTACTGAGAGGAGGGAGAGGGATGAGAGGAGTGAGATAGCAGTTGTAGATCCAGATGTGGCTGCAAAAACTATGCCTAGGGTTAAAGCTACATGTCCTAGATGTGGGAATAATGAAGCTTACTGGTGGATGGTTCAAACTAGGAGGGGGGATGAGGCTCCCACGAGATTTTATAGATGTACCAAGTGTAATTATACTTGGAGGGAATACGAGTAGAATCCGATAAGCATTAATATACTTGTTGTAATAGTTGATTTTGGGTGCATGTATGTTTAGGTTTTCGTTATCTGAAATAAAAATTTGGAGAAGCGTTGTTGACGCTATATCTGAGATAATTGATGAAGCAAATTTTGTAGCTACCCCAGAGGGCTTATCTCTTAGAGCTATGGATCCATCTCATGTGGCTATGGTGGAAGTTGAGCTTCCCAAATCCTTCTTTGATGAGTATGAGTGTGAGGAGAATATTAACATTGGTGTCAATTTGGATGAGTTTAGGAAGATCCTTAGAAGGGGGTCTGCTAAGGATAAATTGTCTCTTGAAGTTACTAGTGATAGGAAGTTGAAGATAATTTTCAGTAATAAGGCTGAGAGGAGTTTCAGTATCCCTCTCCTAGATATTGCTGGTGAGGAGATAGCATCTCCATCTCTTGAATTTGATGTTTATGGTAGACTTGCTTCAGAGGTTTTTGAAGATGCAATTAAAGATGCCAGTTTAATAAGTGATTATGTTAAGATATCTGCTGATGGTGATGTTTTGAAGATTTCAGCTTCTGGTGAGAGGGGGGACGTGGAGGTTAAGTTGAGTGAAGCTTCAGGGTCGCTGATAGAGTTGAATGTTAAGGAACCTTCTAGTAGCACTTATAGCTTAAACTACTTAGAGGATCTCGTTAAAGCTTCCCGTGCCAGTGAAATTCTTGTTTTAGAATTTTCCACGGATATGCCTCTGAAACTTAGTTTTGAGCTTCCAAATGAGGGTAGGATAACCTATTACCTTGCGCCTAGAGTTGAGTGATGGTAGGGTAATACTAAAATATCAATTTATATTTAAGTTTTAATGTTTATCTCCTATGTATCTTTCCCGTGAAGATTTAGCGAAGTATCCATTTTGTAGGGAGGCTAAGGAGTATATTTCCAGTTTAGGTTTCACTATAGATGAGGTTTTCAATCCAGATTTCTCGATAATTCTTGATAGGGTTTTTGAGAGAATTGAAGGTGCTGTTAGGATTGGGAGGGTTGAAACGAGGCTTATTGATCTTGATTTAGAGATTCTCTCCTTTAATATTGCTCCCATAATACTGAGCATTATTGGGGATAATGCTTTATCCATGAGGTATGCTGTTGCTGAAGCTAAGAGGGTTTATGAGGAGCTTCGGGTTGATGATGATTATAAGCTTCAACTCATCTCTGTAAATAGCTTTAATTGGAGGGTTAGATTCCTCCGTCCAGGGGCATTTCAGATATTCTTTGCAGATTTCCTCCAGTTCTCTCCAGCTTTTGAAGCTTTCAATTGGAAGCTTGTTAATAGGAGTGTTATTGGTGGATGGGTTTATGTGAGTAGGGGGGAGCTTGCAAGGCTTATTTCTGAGAGGGTTAAGAATGAGATATTTAGTAAATCGAGTCAACCTATGCCTAGTATAACTTTGCCGAGTAATGTTATGGATAGGATTGAGGGTTTAAGGAAGATATTCTCTAGTTACAGGAGGGTTGTGGAATCTGAGGAAGTTAAGGGTCCTATGATTGAATCTGCAATGCCACCATGTATACGTAGCTTGATGAATGGGCTTTTGAAGGGGGAGTCTATGCCTCATATGGCTAGATTTACATTGGCAACATTTCTACTCAATGCTGGTAGGAGTGTTGATGATGTAGTTAAGCTATTCACTGCTTCAGCTGATTATGATGAGAAGATGACTAGATATCAGGTTGAGCATATTGCTGGTTTGAGGGGTTCTAGAACTAAGTATTCTACGCCTAAGTGTAGTACTCTTAAGACTTTTGGGTTATGTTTTCCAGATGATTTCTGTGTTTTAAAGAAGGTTAAGCATCCAATGACCTACTATAAGTTGAAGGTTAAGAGTTCTGGTGGTGGAGTTGGAAAGGGGGGATCTAATTAGAAAGCTGTTTAGAGGTTATTATTCTTCTGCCTCTATTGAAGCTCCAAATGATATTGGTAGGAGGGAATTTGGCTTCATATTTATTGGTCAGGAGGGGATGAGGAGGCATATGTCTTTTAAGAGTGTTGAGGATTTGAGAAGCTTTATGGTTAGGGAGACTCCATTACATGCATATTTTTCATCGGCATACTATGATTTCCCAGATGTTGAGGATATGGATGGTAAGGTTTGGAGGGGGGCTGATCTGGTTTTCGATATAGATGCTGATCATATTCCAACTCCATGTAAAAGTGAGCATGATTCTTGGAGGTGTATTGATTGTGGGTATAGCTCTATGGGTATGGCTCCAGAGGAGTGTCCTAAATGTTCTTCTAGGAGGATTGAAGTTGACTCTTGGCTTTGTGATTTCTGCTTGGATAAAGCTAGGGATGAGGTTTTTAGACTTGTTGAGGAATTTCTAGTATCAGAATTCGGTTTCTCAATTGGTAGTATGTTAATAGTTTTCTCTGGTCATAGGGGGTATCATGTTCATGTTAGGGATAAGGTTGCTGTGGAATTGAGTCTTGAGGCTAGGAGGGAGATAACTGACTATATTAGGGGGGTTGGGTTATCTCTGGAGCTTCATGGATTTCCATCTAAATCTGTTAAGGGGGTTATCCCACCTTCACTTTCTGATCCTGGGTGGCGTGGAAGGCTTATTAGAGCTTTATATGGATTTATAAGTTCAGCTTCTCTCAGCGATTTAACGTCAATGTTTAATGAGAGGATTGCAAAGCTCATATATGATAATAAGGATGAGATACTATGTTCCCTTGAGTCTTCTCCACCAAGATGGCCTAGTATAAGTGGATTGCCAACTTATGTTTGGAGTAGGATTGCTTCTAGAGTTGTAAGTGAGGTTGCTGTGCATATTGATGAGCGTGTAACAAGTGATATTAAGCGTTTAATGAGACTTCCATCATCTTTACATGGTAAGACTGGGCTTATAGCTAAATCAATGTCCATATCTGCTTTAAACTCCTTTCAACCATTATTTGATGCTTCTGCTTTTGGTTTTGATGATTGTAAGGTTCATGTTTCTCATATGCCTAGAATTTGTATTGGTGGAAGCTTCTATGGGCCTTATAGGAATGTGGATGTGAAGCTTCCAAAAACCATTGCAGTATACTTGATATGTAGGGGTTCTGCAAATTTATTAAGTTGGTGAATAGTATAACTTAATTGTGGTTTACGGTTATGTATAATGATATACTTGAAGCTTTGAAGAATGAGTTGGAGTCATCAAGTCTATCTAGATTGCCAAAGGATTTCTACATTAATGTTAAGCTTTACATTAAAGGGTTGAAGGATAAGATTGAATTTTCACATGGGCATTCAGCTGATATTTTGAGGGGGGAGCTTGATTTAGCTATCAAGATGATCTCATTACTCTTCAAGTTGAGAGTTTACAAGATTGTTAGGGAGATATTTATGGGTTTAACAACTCCACCTGAAGGGATTCTCGATGAGGAGTTGGATGCTTACATGAAGATCAGGGAGGCTATCCAAACATCTCTACATTCTTTCACTTCTTCCATAAATTCCATGGAAGACACTACAAAAAGAATATTAGTTCGTTTTACAGCAAGTGTTCCAGCATTTGTTGGGGTGGATTTGGTGGTTTACGGCCCCTTTGAACCTGAGGATGTAGCTAACATACCTTTAATAAATAGTGAAGTTTTAATTATGAAAGGTGTTGCTGAGAAATTGGAGGTGTAGTTATGAAGGTTCCGGCTGTCATGATGAAGTATTGCCCGAGATGTAATGCTCATACTGAGCATACTGTTACACTTTATAAGGCTGGTAAACGTAGGAGTTTAGCTCAAGGTGAGAGGAGATTTGCAGCTAAGAATAAGGGTTATGGTAGTAAGAGGGCTGCTGAGCAGAAGAGATTTGCAAAGGTAACTAAGAAGCAGGTTTTAAAGTTGAAGTGTAAGAAGTGTGGGCATATTCTTCATACTGATGGTATTAGATTGAAGAGGATTGAGATTAAAGGGTGAGATCTTGCATACTGGTGTGAAGAAGAGGAGGGTACTCATACCTGAACCTAATAGTAGATTTATAGTTGTATCATGTCCAGATTGTGGTAATGAGCAGATATCTTTCGATAGAGCTTCAACTGTAGTTAAATGTAATATATGTGGTAGGGTTTTGATAGTGCCAACTGGTGGTAAAGCTGATATTAAAGGTAAGATCGTTAGGGTTTTAAGTTGATTTGAGGTGTAGATGTATTGTCTGTTAAGGGTAGGGATCTGCCGGAAGTTGGTGAACTTGTAATAGCCACTGTTACTGAGGTATTTGATAAGGGTGCATATGTTAGTTTAGATGAGTATAGCGATGTGAGTGGATATGTACCTATAGGTGAGGTTGCATCAACATGGGTTCACAATATAAGGGATTACTTGAAGGAGGGGCGTAAAGTTGTTTTGAAGGTTATAAGGGTTGATAAGAGTAAGAAGTATGTGGATCTTTCCCTTAGGAGGGTTAGTGATAAGGAGAAGAAGGATAAGCTTTTAGAGTGGAAGAGGTTTAATAGGGGGGAGAAGCTCCTTGAACTTTTATCTAAGAAGGCTGGTGTAGACTTAGATTACTTGAAGTATGAAATTGCACCTAAACTTGTAAATGCTTTTGGGGATGTTTTGGGTGGATTTGAGGAAGCTGCTAGATTTGGTTTAGCCCCCATAGTTAATGCTGGGATACCTAGGGATTTAGCTGAGTTTATTGTTGATTTGGCTAAGGAGAATATTGAGCTTAAGGAGGTTAAAGTTGCTGCTATACTTCAATTGACTTGTGAAGCTAGTGATGGTATTGTGAGGATTATTGAGGCTTTGAAGGCTGCTAAGATGAAGGCAGAATCTATTGGTGGTGTTAAGTGTAGAATTTATAGTGTCGGTGCCCCTAGATATAGAATTGATATTTCAGCTAGAGAGTATAAAGTGGCTGAGGAAGCTTTAAAGGCAGCTGTAGATGCAGCTTTAAATGTGATTTCATCTTTAGGTGGATCTGGAAGTTTCAAGAGGGTTTGAGGGCTTTATATGCCGTGGCTTTTAAGGAGATGTGAATCTTGTGGATCTTACACTTTGAATAAGGAGAGATGCCCGTATTGTGGTGGTGAGGTTAGGGTTCCTCATCCACCGAAATTCTCTCCTGAAGATAAGTATGGCAAGTATAGGAGGCTTATGAAGAAGCTTTCTGAAGGTAATGTTAAAAATTCTTGATTTGATTTCATTTTATATGCTCTTAATAGTTTATTTTGTATACAAATACGAATCCATGTGATGATTGGAATACTAGTTCGAAGTGTTCTGGTTTAGGTATCTTTATCCCCCATGAAGTCCAAAGTTCGCTTCTGGTGTTGAATATTAGCCTATATAGAGTTGTTTCGGGTGCTTTTGGTCCTGTGGGTAGGTATAATCCGTATTGGCTGTTGTATGTCATGTAGTCAGTTACGTTTAATCCAGCTATTTTAGCCATCCAGTATGATTTCACGAAATCACCCCACCCTCTACCTCCAAATAGGAATCCTGTATTTGGGTCGAAGGCTTCGAAGACTACGACGTGTGTTGCCCCCATTTCTCTAAGTATTCTTAAAGCTTCAGTTTCATTGGATAGGAATGCTTGTGCAATC
>JANZKA010000017.1 GCA_025060975.1 Candidatus Culexarchaeum nevadense | reverse complement strand
TTCTATTGGATCCGAAGCTTTTACCCCTTCTTCTAATAATGTTAAAACTATTCTTTTATTTTCATCTGAAGCTAGTTCATGGAAATTTTTTATGAACGTCATTTCTATCTAATAAAATTATAAAGATAAGGAAAAAATGGTGTTGTTATTTTTTGAGTATGTATTTTGGTATGGCGAATCCTATCACTAATCCCACTATCAATGCTATTATGGAGTATACTGGCATCATGGAGTTTAAGTACGCTATTTGACCCTGTAATTCTGATACTTTTTTGTTTAGATCTGAAACTTGCTTATTTAAGCTTGATATCTGTCCGGGCATTGCTAAATATTCGAAGAATTTATCCATGTCACATGTCCAGCTTAGTATGTTTGCTAGGAGAGTTGCACCTTGCTGTGGATATTGTATTCCATATCTTGTTAGATGTCTAAGTTCTGGTTTATACATTCCATCATAATGATCGAATGGTGCATCCCCAGACAATACTATAACATTTTTCTTTGCTGGATCTACTTCTAAAGCCATTAGGACATACCTATCATAAACACCCATCTGATACACTTTTGATGGTGGCTCATTGAATTCAGCTATAGTTCCATTAGCTGAAGTCCACATTATCCTATAGACGTTTGGAACCTTTTCCTTGTTTAAAGCCACATATTTACCGCCAACTTCAGCTACTATTGCTGCTGGGCCATGGAATAATGCTCTAGTAACTCCTGCAACTAGGAATTTAACTTCTTCATCACATTTATCTGATAATCCCAGAACTCTATAATCTGCGCCTGCATTCATGGTTTTATCTATGCATTCAGCTAAATCAACTCTTAAAACACTTCCAATACTCTTAAGTAAATCATTCACGGTATCCTGTCTATACACGTCTGTTCCATAGTCTGAGTCTCCTGCAACCCATAGTAGCTTTTTACCTTGAGCAAGCCAACTCTTTATAACATTTATCTCATCAGTTGTTATTTTCTGCATTGAATCCACTAGTATGACTATTAGTGCAAATGCTCCCTCAAGGTGGCTTGAGGTTAATGTTCCAGTTACATTAACCCACTCATATTGGATTAAATCGTTCTTAGCTGCATCGTATTGTATGACTGTACCCGTAGCTCCCTTAAGCCATACTACTACCTTTGGTTTTTTCACTTGAGCTTCTACAACCACCATGGAGAATATTAGCATTGATATTATTATTGTTAGGGCGAGAATTTTGATTGCCCTATTCATGTCTTATCGTTTAAATTTCTGTTTTGGAAAATATTTATATCTTATTACTGATTTGACTTTTAATAAGAGTGGTGACTGTAACTTGAATGGCTCAATTAAATATCCGTATATATTGTTTGTTGTAATTGCATTGGCTGTTGCAATTGGTGGCTATCTTGTTTGGCTATCATTTCAGCCTCCTCCTCCAAGCCCTGGTACTCCAGGTCCTGGAGGTGGTGGTCAGCCTACTCAGCCTAAGCAAATAACTTTAGTAGTTATTAGTAGGCATGGTCTTGACATTTTGGGGAAGGTGGAAACTGCATTTCTATCTTCAAGTATTGCTAGGAAGTATAATATTACTGCAATTCAATGGTTAACTCCAGCAGCACATTTATGGGTTAGTACAATCAATGCAAGGGGGGATATTGATGTTGCTTGGGGTGGAGGGCCAGTATTATTTGATACATTGTTCTCTGAAGGTTTACTTAAACCTCTAAATGGGAGTGTATTGAATGTTGTTAATAAGCTTCCAGATACTATTAGTGGTTCACCTGCTAAGAGGTTTGATTCCAATGGTAATGTTGTTTGGGTTGGTGCTGCAATATCATCATTTGGTTTCACAATAAACAAGGATTACTTAAAAACTTATAATCTGCCTGAACCAGATGAATGGATTGATTTGGGTAATGAAACTTATGGTTTAACTCTCCCAAAAACATCTGTGGGTGTAGCTAATGCTGTAACATCTACATCTAATACCCGCATGTACGAGATTATCATTCAATGTTATGGCTGGGTTGATGGTTGGAAGATAATTACATTGATAGGTGCAAATGCTGAAATATATGATCAGTCTGAAGCTGTTAGGGAGAGCGTCATATCTAAACGTATTGGTGTTGGTTTAACTATAGACTTCTATGGTTACACTGCACAGATACAAGCTCCTGGAGCAGCTTACTATGTGCTTCCAAAAGATGGAACTATAGTGAATGCGGATCCAATTGCATTGCTAAAGACAAGTAAGAATGTTGAAGCTGCTCAAGCATTTATTGAGTGGGTTCTATCACCTGAAGGTCAGAAGATATGGCTTGACCCCAATATAAACCGTATGCCAATAAATGTTGAAGTTTTCAATACTCCAGAGGGTAAGATGAGACAAGATCTCTACTTACAGTATAACCTTACATTGAAAGCTGCAACAATAGAGTTTAGCGATGAACTTGCTTCATCTTATGAGCAGGCTTTAATATGGTTCTTCGATTCCACCATAGTTAAGCCTCAAGCTGAACTTAGATCTGCATGGATTAAACTCATTCAAGCCAAGATTAACAATAAGATTTCTCAAGAAGAGTTTAGAGAGTTGGTGGATATTTTGACAAATCCAACTAAGCTGACTTTCATAGATCCACTCACGAATGAGCCAACCACTTTCACTATGGAGTATGCTCAAAAGATAAATCCCCACATGAAGAATGTTGACTTTAGAACTAATATTTGCAGTATATGGAGGAATGCAGCTATAGCTAGGTATCAGCAAGTTGCCAGCGCCCTTGGTGGATGAAAATTCACTTATATTTTGTTTTTCAACTAATTATTTTGTGGTTAGAATGGATGGTTTGTGGCGTAAACACATAGACCTATTCCTATTAATTTCACATGTGATCCCATTAATCTTCTTCGCATTCCTCTTCATATTTCCCTTATCCCTATTGCTTTCATCCTCCTTCCTTTATTATGGTAAACCATCACTTTACTGGTTTTCATCGATTTTTAGTGACACATATTTTGTTAATTTCAATCCTAGGACTGGATACTTATTTGATGTTTATGGTGATACCATGTATATTTGGGGTTTAGATTATGGCATAATATTAAATACTTTGATTGTTGCATTAACCACCATGATCCTATCTACAGTTATGGGTTTAATTTCAGCTTTCATTTTGGCCAGATATGATTTTCCGGGTAAAAATTTGTTTAGAGTTTTACTTTATACTCCAATGCTTGCCACCCCTTTTGTGAATGCATATGTTTTGGGTAAACTTTTTCATCCAACTAGTGGTTTGATAAACTACATATTCTACGATTTACTACATATACTTCCATACAGGATTGATTTGAATGGTCTTGTGGGGATTTCCA
Organism: Candidatus Culexarchaeum nevadense; assembly: GCA_025060975.1. GTDB lineage: Archaea > Thermoproteota > Methanomethylicia > Culexarchaeales > Culexarchaeaceae > Culexarchaeum > Culexarchaeum nevadense. The sequence continues at coordinate 12,832 of JANZKA010000017.1, read as the reverse complement.
TTGCTCAGAGTTTAAGTTACTTTCCAATAGTTTATTTGAATTTTCAAGCTTCATTGCTTAATATTGATCCAAGCTTGGAGGAGCAGGCTGAGAATCTCGGTGCTAAAGGGTTTTCGCTTTTTAGACGTGTAACGTTTCCATTAGCTTTGCCGGGGCTTACTGCTGGTATGATAATAACATTTATATTTAGTATGGAGGATCTTTCAGCTCCCATAGGGTTTATTGGGTATAGTGGTAATCCTTTGGCTAAGAAGGTTATGTCATATTATATCTTCCAATCTTTTAGTGAGGCTATGAGGGGTGTTATAACCCCTGAAACCTCTGCTCTTTCAGTAATATTGTTGTCTATTTCAATTATAGGCTTCATATTGATAAAGCGTTATGTTTCTCTTAAGACTTATGCTTCATTGAGTAGGGGTGGTAGGTGGAATCCTAGGGTTAGGCGTATTAGTGGATTTAAATTGCTTATCGTCTATGTATTTCTTGTAGTATTAGTTTTAGTTGGTTCTATGCCTCAGGTTGGAACTGTGATTTTGGCTTCTACGGATTGGGTTTTGGGTGGGGTTACTCCGAAGAGTTTTAGTTTAGAGTATTTTTACAGGCTTCTGCATCCTAGTGTTAGTAGAGCTATTTCTAATAGTGTGATTTATTCATCTATTGCTGTTTTAATTGCAGTGCTTATAGGTGCTTCCTCAGCTTATTGTGTTGCAAGGTTTAAAGGTTTTTTAGCTTCAATCCTTGACATATTATCCACGATTCCAATTGCAATTCCAGGAATTGTTCTCGCAGTTGGTTACTTCATGTTTTTCACTTCATTCTTTAGGTGGACTCTACTTGATCCATTAATAGATCCTGCACCATTGCTTATCTTAGCTTACTCGTTTAGGCGTCTCCCCTTCGCTGCTAGGAGTATATTTGCTGGTTTACAGCAAGTGCATGTCTCATTGGAGGAGGCTGCCATGAACCTTGGCGCTAATAGATTTCAAACACTCTTTAGAATAGTTTTACCATTAATATTAATGAATATTTTTGGTGGAGCCATTTTAACCTTCGTTTATTGTATGTCTGAATCGAGCACTAGTGTTACTCTCGGTGCTTTGAGATGGGATAGGGGGCCCATCACATTCTATATAAATCAAGTTGTCTATGGTAGTATTGTGGTTGGTGCGGCAAGTGTGGGTGCAGCTTTATGCGTATTGCTGATGACTATTCAAATATTAGCCATAATAATATCCAATTATGTTTTAAAGCAGAGGTTTGCAATTTATGGATTCTAGTTTATGGTGGGTTTTGTTATGGTTAGGGTTAAGCTTGAAAATGTCTGTAAAAAGTTTGGTAACGTTGTAGCGGCCGATAATGTTTGTTTAGATATCTTTGAAGGTGAGTTCTTCACAATTTTAGGTCCAAGTGGGTGTGGTAAAACCACAACTTTACGTATTATTGCTGGTTTGGAGCGTGTAGATTCTGGTAAAGTTCTATTCGATGATGTTGATGTAACTAATATACCCCCATATCTTCGCAATACTGGTATGGTTTTCCAGAATTATGCTTTATGGCCTCATATGACCGTTTTTGATAATGTAGCATTTGGTTTGAAGATTAGGAAGGTGAGTAGGGATGAGATTAGGAGGAGGGTTAAGGAAGTTTTGGAACTTGTGAAATTATCTGGTTTAGAGAATAGGTATCCACACCAACTTTCCGGGGGTCAACAGCAACGTGTAGCTTTGGCTAGAGCTCTAGTCATAGAACCTAAAGTTCTCTTGCTTGATGAGCCTCTAAGCAATCTTGATGCTAAACTTAGAGTTGAAATGCGTAGTGAATTGAAATCTCTGCAGAGGAAGCTTAAAATAACCACGATATACGTTACTCATGATCAAGATGAGGCGTTAACCCTGTCTGATAGAGTTGCAATTATGAATAATGGTAGAATACTTCAAGTTTCAACACCTATTGATATCTATAATAAGCCTAGAGATTTGTTTGTGGCATCATTTATTGGTAAATGCACTATACTGACTGGTGTGGTTCAAAATCGTAGTGATGGTTATCTTGAAGTTAAATGTGATGATATGACTTTATGGGGGGTTCCAGCATATGAGGATCTAAATATTACTGTTGGTAGTAGAGTAGCATGTATACTTAGACCTGAAAACTTTAAGCTTGAGGTATCAGCTTCAGATAATGTCTTTGATGGTTATGTTAAGCATGTATCATTTTATGGTTCACGTAATGAAGTTAAGGTTGCAGTGAGATCCAGCGAATTGATAATATCGTTTGACTCTAGCGTGAATATCGATGTGAATAAACCGATTAAAATCGCTATACCAAGGGATAAAGTTATAATCTTACCCTACCATGCTACTTAATGTTTTTAAATAAATTCTTCATAATCTAATATCGATTGTTATGAGTTACATGAAGTTTGGAAGAGTTTACTTATTTCTCATAATTATGCTATTTTCTGCATGTATTCTTCCATCAGCTACAATATCCCAGCTGGTAGTGGTGACAGACCCTATAAAATATCCTCTTCCATCATGGCCTGCTCTATGTGTTTTGAATGGATCTTTCAAAGTGGTAATTAGAGCTCCAAGTTCTGCAACTAAATGGTCTTTTTCAATAACTCATAACACAGTAAACGTTAAGTATGACATTGAATCGTTTACTGGCTTTTATAATTCGAGTAGTGGGCTTTGGACATTTTACCTGCAAGTCCCCTCCAAAGCTCTTGAAGGATTGTATTCACTTAAAGTTTCATATACTGTTGATGATGGGAGCTACATTTATACTCAACCAAAATGTGTTTATGTTTTCAAAACTTATCCGGAATACCTATTGATTGCACATGTGAGTGATACTCATCTACCTTATGGTGCTGATGTCATTGCAAGAGCCATTTATGAACTTAACCTCATTAGACCTACTATAATTGTACAGACAGGGGATTTCGTTGATATTGGTGTGATCGCCTCTGCTTGGAATTATGCTTGGTCAATAATATTTAATGGTTCCTCTAAAATTCCAATTCTAGTTATTCCGGGAAATCATGATCATTCAGGAGATGATGCTGCAAACTATCAGAAGTATTGTGGTCCACTATACTATAATTTGAGTTTTGGAAAGTTTCATTTCATTGCCATGGATACCCGTGAATTAGGTTATGTTGATATTGATCAACTTAGGTGGGCTGAAAATGTTTTGAAGAAGATTAGCCTTGGTGATGTTAAGATCATGCTTATACATCACCCAATCTTTGGAAGTGGGTTCATGATTAGTGGTTCTTGGCAGAACATTAATGCTCTAAGGAGCTACCTATACTATAGTTGGGATAGTAATTTGAATGCTGCATCAGAATTTCTTAGACTTGTGGAGCAGTACAATGTTAATTTAGTTTTGGCTGGGCATATACATAGAGAGCAATTCAACATTTACAATGGTAAGCATATCTTTGAGACTAATGCTCCAGCAGGAGGGTCTTTGCCATCAGGTGTTTACTGGTCTTATAGATTGGTAAATGTTAGTAGTGATGGTAAGATTAACGTTTTAAGTATTGGGGGTAAGGCTCCTCAGAATTCACCATCCTCCTACCCGATTGGCTCATTATTATATTATTATGCTCCTTTGAATGATGGCTCCACAAAATCTTCATCAATAAAGATTTATAATAATCTAGATGCAACCATACATCCACTTGTGGAATTCATTGTTGATGGCTCGGTACCTGTAAGCAATTATAAGTTTTATCCATATACTCCAAAAGACTATTCTGTAATTAGTGTTGATGGTGTGCATATAGTTAGTTTTAGGGTAAGTATTCCTGCCAAGACCATTTACTCCATAACATTTACAGCTATCAATGAGACTGTTAAACCAATGATTTCAGTTGATGTCGTTAAGAGTGGAGATGATTTGATATTTAATGTTAATGCTACGGATTCTGGTGTGGGTGTTAAACGTGTCGGTTTGAATTATCAATTCATGTTCTCCGATGGTTCTAAAAGTTCATGGTATAATGTTGATGATATTCCTCCAAAAATAGTTGTAAATAGGGATCAGATAATCTACTCTTATACTTCACTACTTTACATGTATAAGTTGACTATTCCAAGCAATGTTCAAAGCGTCTCTTACTCGCTTATAGCTGAGGATTTCCTTGGAAATGTGGAATACTTTAATGGCACATTCACTATTTTAGCACCTAAACAATACACTTTGACTATTGATTCCTCCCCAATTAGTGGAGTTCAATTCACATTGTCAGGTTCCACATATACCACTAAATTCTCCACATCCCTCGTTGCTGGAAACTATACTGTAAGCTTTCCAGTTGAGGTTAATGTGGGTGGTGTTAAGTATATTTTTAGCGGTTGGAGTGATGGGTTTAGTGGTTCAACTAGAACTATAATTTTAACTTCTGATACCAATTTAACTGTTTATTATAAGGCTGAGGCTCCTCCACAAACACCATCATATTGGATTTACATTGCAATTGCATCTCTGCTGGTATTGATGGTAATCATCGTTGTGGTATATAGGCGTAAATGAATGTTATATAACCCCCCTCTTCTTTAATTCCAAAATTTCCTCCTTTTTATATCCCAATAAGTTCATTAATACTTCTTCTGTGTGTTGGCCGAGCATTGGTGGTGGATGCTCCACTTTTAATGTGGTTTTAGCATATTTTATTGGTATTCCAAGTTGTTTTAATCTTCCAATTTTTGGATGATCAACTTCAACTACCATTTCTCTATGTAGTGTTTGTGGGTCACTTAGTATTTCGCTAACTTCATTTACTGGTGCGCATGGAACTTCATTTTCCATGAATATCTTTATCCAGTAATCTCTACTATTACTCTTGAATATCTTGTCAAGCTCCTCCAATAGTTCATTTCTATTTCTAACTCTATCTGGATTTGTCGCATATCTCTTATCGTTCATCAAATCTTCTCTGCCAATTGCTTTACACATCCTCTTCCAGATTTCATCGTTACCAACGGCTAGTGCAAACCATTTACCATCCCTATCTTGGAAGCATTGGTATGGCACTATGCTTGGATGTGCTGAACCCATCCTCTTGGGATTGATTCCTGTGGCGAAGTAATTCATGGCCATATATGTTAACCATGATACTCCAGTATCCAGCAATGATATGTCTATTCTCTCACCAACACCAGTTCTATCTCTCCTATACAGCGCCGCTATTATGGCTATTGCTGCATACATTGCTGCACCGATATCGAATAGTGCAACTCCTATTCTAACTGGAGGCCTCCCTTCTTCGCCAGTTATGCTCATGAATCCAGACATTGCTTGTATTAGTAGGTCGTATGCTGGGTAATCCTTGTATGGTCCAGTTTGCCCAAATCCACTTATTGAGCAATAAATTATTTTAGGGTTGATTTTGCTGATAGTTTCATAATCTATTTTGAGTCTTTCAGCAACTCCTGGTCTGAAGTTTTCAATGAATACATCACTCTTTTCAGCTAATCCATATATTATCTTTAATCCATCTGGATGCTTCAAGTTTACTGTTATGCTCTTTTTATTCCTATTCACCGATAGGTAGTATGCTGCTTCCCCATCTATGAATGGTGGCCCCCAACTTCTCGTATCATCCCCCTTTAATGGTTCTTCAACCTTTATTACTTCTGCCCCTAAATCTCCAAGTATCATTGTGCAGAATGGTCCTGCTAAAACCCTACTAACATCTAAAACTCTTATCCCCTTTAACGGTTTTTCATACATGTAATATTCATTTGCCTCTTTACATTTAAAAAGGGTTGTGTTTTCATGATTCCATTCATTTTCAACTAATGGGGATTCCAAGTATTTCAAGGGTTTTCTTAGCTACGTCCATTGAAAGTCTTTTTAATGCTTCTATGCTACTTGCAGCTAGATGTGGAGTTAATAGTACATTTTCATATTTTGTTAGTGGGCTTTCTTGTGGTAATGGTTCTCTTTCAAATACATCTAATGCTGCTCCAGCCACTTTTCCAGTTTCAATTTGTTTTATCAATTCAGCTTCATCAATTAATGCCCCTCTCCCCGTATTTACGATGTAAACTCCATTCTTCATTAATTCGAATTCCCTCCTTGATATTATGTGGTATGTTTCTTCTGTTAGTGGTAAATGTATTAGTATGATATCTGATGTGGATATTAGTTCCTTGAAATCCAGATATCTTATTCCCAGATTTTCTTCCACATCATATTTCCTGATTTTATCATAGTAGTATAGGTTTACATCGAATGGCTTCAATCTCTTTGCTACTGCTAAACCTATTCTTCCTAGCCCTAGTATTCCAACATTTTTACCCTTTAAGTCTACCCCCACTAGATCCGTATACTTCCTATTCCATTCCCCACGTCTAACAGCTTCATCAGCTTGCTTAATTTTCCTGAGTAATGCTATTAGTGTTCCAATGGTGAATTCAGCTACAGTATCTGTTAATGCTTCTGGTGTATTGACAACTTTTATTCCAGCTTCATTGGCAGCTTTTAAATCTATGTGGTCTATTCCAACTCCATGCACCACTATGGCTTTGGCCTTCCTTGCATTCCTAATAATTTCAGCATCTATCTTTATGAATCCTCTTGAAATTATTATGTTGGCATCTTGTATTATGTTCTTCAATTCTTCTCTGCTAACCCCTTCTCTACATTCTATTACATCACAATACTTCTTCAGTAATTCCACTCCATCTTTATGTATTGGCTCTAAAATGACAACTTTATGTTTCATGAATAATCTTAAATGGACATTACACCTATAATAGTTTTGGTGTTTATTTTGGAGTGGGATTTGCTAATTGAAAACGGTTTGATAGTTGATGGTATTGGCTCTAAACCTTTTAAAGGATTTCTAGGTATTAACGATGGTAAGATAGTGTATTTGTCTGATGTTAAGCCTAGCATTGATGCTAAGAGGGTTATAGATGCCAATGGACTTGTTGTTTCCCCTGGATTCATTGATATTCATAGTCATGGTGATGAAACCATCCTACTATACCCAAAGGCTGAAAATTACGTTTCCCAAGGTGTGACAACTATTGTTGGAGGTAATTGTGGTTTTTCGCCGGCTCCAGTGGGGAACTTCTGGGTTATGTCATTTTGGGAGATGGATTGGTGGCATGAATTGAAGCCATATAAGTATTACGCTCCATTAATGCATCCAATAAATAAGGTTAATGAGAAGCTTAAGGAGAAATTTGGATTTACAATTGATTGGAAGAGCTTTAACGATTTCCTCTGTAAAGTTGAGGGTAGAGGTGCATCCATAAACTATATTCCACTTGTTGGGCATGGCACTATTAGAGCTGCTGTTATGGGTGAAGATCATAAGAGGAAGGCATCTGATAAGGAGATTGAGGAAATGAAGAATTATTTAAGGGAGGCTTTGGAGTCTGGTGCTCATGGGATGTCCACTGGATTGGATTATGCCCCTGGATTTTATGCTGATACCAGGGAGATAATTGAATTGGTTAAGGTTGTTAAGGAATATGATGGAATTTATGCTACTCATTGGAGGAGAACTGGAATTAGAACTGAAACTAGGAGGGAGACTAAACCTCCTGAGAAGATTAAGGGGATTATTGAAGCCATAGAAATATCTGAGAAAACAGGGGTTCCAGTCCAAATATCACATATATCATATGGATTTGTGGTTTATCCACCTCCACCAGAAAGATTGAGGAGAGCTATGGCTGAAACCACATTGGATTATGTTGATGAAGCTATTAAGAGAGGTGTAGATGTAACCTTCGATGTCATACCAAACATTACCGGTGGAGTTTTCTCAATGCCCAAGCTAATAGCATTGCTTTCCCCATGGATTAGGGAGTCTGGTGGAATTGAACGTTTAATTGAAAATCTCAAATGTGAAGATTATAGGAGAGATATTAAGGATGCAATTTATGGTGGTAAATGGTATACTGTTAACCCAAACCTAGATCCATACTGGATGGATAACATATTGATTAGGAAATGTAAGAATTCTGAGTATTTAGATAAAAGTTTAGGGGAGATAGCTTCATCTAAGGGTGCAGATCCAGTTGATGTGCTCATGGATATAATTGTAGAAGATCCTGAAACATTATATGAACCAAAATACACATATGCTGGTGAAGAGACCTTAGAGGTATTCTTTAAACATCCAAGAGCTATGGTTGGAGCAGATATATTTGCATTGGATTTCAAGTGGGAAGCCAAAACCCCACCATACTATCTACCCCATCCAAACACTTACGGAGCATTTCCAATGTTTATAGCTAAATTCGTCAGGGAGAAGGGCATTTTATCATTGGAGGAGGCCATAATGAAGATTACCTCTAAACCTGCAGAGAGAATGAAGATTAATGATAGGGGTATATTGAAAGTGGGTGCATGGGCTGATATAACGATATTCGATTTAAATAGGATTGGTTACCGCGGTACATACCTTGAACCAAGAGTTCCACCAGATGGCATTGAATATGTCATCGTTAACGGGGAGATAGTTTTGGATAGAGGAAAGCATAGTGGAGCATTGAGTGGGAAAGTTATTAGGAAAAGGAAGATCAGCAAATAACCTTCTAAACACAACCCCCATTTTTATTTTCCCAGGTGAAAGTTGAATGTCACATGTTGATGGTAGAAAGAGGACCTTTAGCTTATTTGCCAAGAGTGTTGTTGAAAGGTATGTTAAAGCTGGCAAGTATACTCAAGAAGAGTTGGCATTTGAAAATATACTTTTAAGTTTTGGATTAGAAAAGGACAAAGACTTCTTCCATAATTACAAGTTTAAGAATGATAGGGGAAGATATTACTGGGTTGACTTCTACTTGCCAAAATGGAATTTAATAATTGAAATTGATGGTGGGATATGGCATTCATATTTCAAGGAGGCTAAGGATAAAGATAAACGTAGAGATGCTTGGTTTAGAAGTTTAGGTTTTGAGGTCATTAGAATTGATAGTGGAGTTTTAAGGAGCGATTCTGGGAAAGATAAAATTAAACTTGATATTGGTAGGAGACTTGGATTAATTAAATGATGATCCCCCTCTTGGTTTTGGTAGTATCATGAGCATCTCGCTTGGATCCCCTATAGCTATGAACTCTCCCTCCAAATACAATTTCCCAACAATTGCACATGTCACAGCATCTAATTCATGTGGATTCAATCTCTTCTCCAAAATATCTCCACTCAAATTGAACATTTCCACAAGCTTCCTCCTCAACTCCTCCCTCCTCCTCTTAACTCTTGGAATTCCAAGTATCTGTTGAGCTCCACCAGGATAAGTCTCTATAACCCTAAACCCCATATTAGTCAATTCAGTTCTAAGCTTAATCCCCCTCATAGTTAATTGCTTCATCCACTTAAAGTTTAATGGGAAAAACCTTATACCTATCTTCAAAAGCTCTTTATCACACTCCCTAACACAACTCTTCGAATCTAAAGTTTTCCCCTTAGGCAATGATAATGGAGCATCAATGGCAATGACATGCGGCTTCTCCATCAATGCTAAATTCAAAATCTCAAAATCACCATGAACAGTCATGGTCCTAACGTGCACCCCCCTCAATATACATATCCCAGTCTCCCTAGATTCCATACTAGCCAAATCCACACCCATACTCACAACATCACTACGCATCACAAACACCACAATAAACCATCAAATAATAATCCCACCTTGAAACCGATATATATATTCAATTTTTCAAATTTATTTTGATATAGTATGTTTATCGCTAAGTCTAATATAAGAACTATCACTATAATATCATTATTTATTGTTGCATTGTTTGGAGGTTTGTATGTTGTTTCATTGGAGCTTGACAAGATACATTTAACAGTAACCGTATTGAAGGATGGAAACATTATCCCAGGTGCAAACGTATATGTATTTGCTTTAGCTCCAAACGGTACTAGGCTTATAGCAACTGCATGTACAAATCAATATGGGATTGCAGCATTCCAACTATCAATAAGAAACATAATAAAACCGATAATCGATTGGAATTCAGCTGAGAAGAGAAGCTTCACAATAAGTCCAGGATTGTACATAACATCAATAGGGGTCTATAATAACACAATATTCTTCGGCTCAGCATCAACAAAACTACCATTAACACTAACAGGACCACTAACAGCAAGTATAAAACTAGACTTAAAACACCCAATAAAGAAAGTGGAAAGCAAAATAAAAATGGCATCAACCGATATCCAGCAGCAAGCACCACCATGGGCCAGATTGATATACAGTGCGCAAACCACAATGAGAGAAACCTTTTTCAAAGTATCCACAGACCAAAACACCAAAGCAAGCTGTGCTTACCTTGTTGAACAATATAAAGAGGTTGCATTTAAATGCACATACTCAGTAACCAAGGTTATAGATGACTCTATTGTCATAAAATGGACTATAGGTGCAGAAATAAGTTGGGTAACCTCACAGATTGAAAGTGTACTTGGATTAGATGTAAGTCAGAATAGCATTGGGTATATATCATGTTTAGCTGCAATCAATTATGAGTGTTGGGAGTATGAGATGCCCGCTGATGGTGGAGAACTCTATAGAGAGCATAGAGCATACATATCCTATTACTGGCCTGATTCACTACAAACCGTTAAAGGTGAAGATGACATTGAAGGCAACCAAATATTCCTAAAATCTGCTACTGGCAAAGGGTGGAATACTGTTGCAACCATAGTGTATTTGCATTGGCATGTCAGTCAGGAATTCGCTATACCAATATCTAAATTCATTAAGTTTATTGCCGCCACGTTCTTCGAATTTCCACAAGCCTTAAATGTACCTATAGATGTAGACTTGATATTCAAGAGTACCGATGCAATATGTGCGGATGTAAGAGTTTATGGTGTTGAGGGTTGCACAATAAACGTATACAAAGTTGAGGTTTGGAGAACTTTAAACGCCTACTATCAAATTCCTGCTTGGGCAATAATTTTAAGAACGTAGAGGGTTCATACCATCAATTTCCTTTTATTTTTAGTGTAGGATGAAGATTGCATATTATATTTTGAACGTTCGAATTCCCTCAGTTATCGCGCATTGTCATTGAGATTCTCCCTCATATTCCATTCATTAATTAATATTACAATTTAGTGTTTCACCTTAAATTAGAAAACCTTTATTAGGAAACTATTTTCCATTAATTGTGGTTGATATGGAGATTAAGTCTATTCTTGTTGAAGTATTGAATTCTTTGAATAGAGCTAGGGGTCTTAATCCTCCTAGGAGTGATGTTGAGTTGGCGGCGCTTAGATGGGAGATTTATGCTTCATTACAGAACGTTTTGGATGTTGTGGCTATGGTTATAGCTGATCTTGGATTAAAGAAACCTAGTTCATATGCTGAGTTGGGAAAGGTTTTATATGAGATGAAATTAATTGATGAACGTATATTAGAGACTTTGAGGTTAATAGCCGTCACAAGGAATATGATTGCACATGCATACCGTAGACTTTCCGTGATGGATTTAGATAAAATTGTGATAGAAATTCTTCCAAAAACTGAAGAGATTGTTAGGAAGCTATATGAGATCTTAGAGAGTAAGGGTATAGATCCAATAGATGAATCTAGTGTTAAATACGTAACCAGCTTATTGGAGGAGGTTTTTAAAAAACATAATGTTGCATTAGCATACTTGTTTGGTAGTCGTGCAAGGGGTTGCAGTAGACCTGATAGTGACTATGATATAGCTGTAATAATAAGTAGGGCTGAGGTAACTGTAATGGATGAAATTAAGCTTGCATTGGATATTGCAGATGCTTTGAAGGTTCCAGCAGACAAAGTGGATGTTGTTGCATTAAACAATGCTGACACCATGATAAAAGCTAAAGTCTTGAGGGAGGGCGTAATTATCTATGCAGAGAATGAGAATATTAGGAAGGTTTGGGAGAGGAAGATGTACCTTGAGGTATTGGATTCAACAGATCTCCATGCAATTTATACTGCAAGAACTTTTAGTAAACTAAGATTTCCATGTAACTGGTAATCTTAATATAGCATTGATTGACTTTTTATTATTTCAGCATTATGTTTTTATGATGTTCTTTGAATATTAGTTTTGATTTGTAATGTTGAGTTTACGTGAAGTTGAGAGGAGGTTTTTGATCTTCTTGCCTCATCCTTCATATACTTTAAATCTATTGATAAGTGGGGTTTTAATGGTGTTGAAGTCTCTCTACAATATATTTCAAGTGTTTCCCCAGATGATGTTTTAATTTTTACATGTAATGTGAATTTTGATAGGCCTAGGGGTTTGGGTTGGCTTCTTAGATTGGATGTTTCTGGTTGTGGACTCATATATGTTGATGGTGTGCTTCATCATGGTGTTGATGATAAGCATAAGTTGATTCCAATATTTAAGGATGACTTTTCCAGTTTTAGACTTGAATTTATTTCACGTAAACTTTTTGGTGAAAGTCCCTTTAAGTTTTCATTTACATCATCTAGTATTGCTGGAGTATTGTTTGATGTTTTCAGCACTTCACTTTCATTGTTGGATCTGGTGAATTATGCTCAGAGGGATAGCTCTATTATTGATTTATTATCTAGATTGGCTAAGAAAATTACAATTACACCAAGTGTATCACAGGTTTATGCTATGGCTAGAACTTTGTATGGTTTTAGTTTCAATGATTTTTCAAGGGAGTATAGGAGGATTAGATGGGATTACTCTTATATTGCTTCAGTTTATGGGGATAGGGTTGTCCGTGGGGATTTAAGGGATATACCATCACCGAGAATTGAAGATGTCCGTAGAATTGTTAATGAAATTTCATGTATTTTAGATGATGTTGGTCAATTTAAGGTTGGGTTTTTTG
>JANZKA010000016.1 GCA_025060975.1 Candidatus Culexarchaeum nevadense | reverse complement strand
GGTTCCCCTGTCTTAAAGGATGTTCCACCAGAAAACATAGATGCCATGATTACAGCTGCGAGGAAGTATGGGAGAAGGGATGTCTTACGAGAATTAAATGAACTTTAACAGTTTTAAATGAGGGTTAACTCCCATAATGACATGAGCTTTATTCCAGAAGTTATCCCAAATTTTGAGATCAAAAAAGTATTTCCAAACCTATAACATGTTAGGCTTAACATCTATATACGTATACTTCTTCCAAAATTATCGCGCCTTAGCTCTTCATTTTAAATCTGTTTTAAATTCATCATTATGGAGATTTCACTTATCGTGATGAGTGCTCATAATATTAGTTGCTCCGTAATTTCGCCCTCTTTAGGTATTTAATATGATCTTTTCAACACTTTTATCTAATATTTTCACACAGTATGTCTCAATTTTTTAATAAAGATGTTGTTAATGCTTTCTTATTGTAAAACGAAGTGTTTGCGTGATGTGGAAGAGGGGGTATGCAATTTTACTATGAATCATTTAGAAATGTTTGTACAGTTCAAGTTTAAATTTCAGTTGAAGGCTTCTTTCCAGCTTCAATAGCTACGAATCCAGCCTCCCTATGATACCCACTCCTAGGAGCTTCGAAGTTTAATGGTTCTTCTGTTGGCTTCTGGAAGATGGTTGAGCATACATTCATTATGGTTAATCCACTTTTCATAAGCATATCCTTTATCTTATTGAAGCTGTAAAATCTCGCATTTCTGTAGAAAACGTTACCTGCCTCACCCTTCTTCATGTAAAATTGCGCCCACGGACTTTCCTTTAATATCAAATACTAATATTATTCTCCCACCTTTCGCTAATACTCTTGAAGATTCCCTAAGAACCTTTTCTGGTTTTTCAACAAAGCAAAGGGTTACTATAATGAATATGGAGCCGAACGTTTCATCTGGGAATGGTAGCTCCTCACCAGATGCCCTAACAACATTTATTCCACGTTTTTAGCAAGCATCAATGCCCTCAAGGAGATGTCAACACCGTACTCTATTCCTAAAGCCTCTGCAAAACGCCCTGTACCCACACCTATTTCAAGAGAGGGCCTCTTAAAATTACGGCATAAAGATGCTATACAAGCTTTTTCAAGTTCAAAAGCTGATTTTCCGAAGGGTGAATCAAACCATACATCATATCTCTCAACAAAAACATCGAAAATCTGCATTACACGTAGGCTATATTGACTATTCCTCCAATCTCCTTGAATCATAACACAACTCCAAAATAACGTTTACAAAATTCCCTTCTAAATTTAATTACCATCCCAGATTAGTTTAGTTGTATTCATATACCATTTACTTGAGCTCCCTACATGTTTAAATCGAGTGTTTTGTTGTTTTCGGTAGGGTTATGGTATTAGTAGATGCAACAAAACTTTAGTTGCTTGTACGTTTTCCAAATTTAGTCATGTTAAATACTTAATTTTCTAAGATCCCCCTTTATGGCATCTGTGATTTTCATGTTGAATTCACTGTTCTGGAGGGCCTCCACCTCTTCTACGTCTTCCTCTTGGTGAACCTTTATTCAGTCTATGTATCATCATTGCTGATGCTCCACATTTTGGGCATTTAACTGGTTTAGGTGTTCCTCGAGGAACTTCTATTATTTGTCCACAATTGGTGCATTGGAAACGTTTCATTGGTAGACTCAAAGTTCTTCACCATCTTGGTAGTCTTGTCGCCCCTCCATCCTCTCAATAATTTCTTTAAACATTTTACCTTCGCTTCTAGATTAATTATCTCCCGCTCTATATTTGCTTTTCCATTTTCAAGCTTTCTGCTCATTCTCTTGGGTTGTGGTATAGATGGTGTTGGTGGTGGATAAATAGGTGGATAGGGCATATGGCATGTATGGGAAAAAATAAATACTACACAGAATAATGTGGTAGAAGCTTCATTGAAGGGTGATGGTAAAGTTGCGGAAAGCTTTGCTGTGTTGAGCTTCATTTTATTTTACTATTGTTAACAGCCCTTATAACCTTCAATGTGGGGCTTCAAGCCAGATATCGCCAGAGAGAAGTTTATAAGATCTTTCCAAAGGATATTGCCCACGCGTTTGGATAGGTGAGTTTCCCATTCTTTGCTGCGTCGTCCGGGTATTCGGCTCTTAAGAGAGTTTTCCCAAGGAATATTAAAACATGGCTTTTAGTTCACTGCGTAACGGGAGTGCTATCCTTAGTTCTAGTGGTCTTCTACATGATCAATAAGATACAAGCTCCAAGACCAGTACATTTCATTGACTTCTTTGCGTTTCTTGTAATGGCAGTAGTAGTTGTAAGTGGGACATTAGGAAGATACGTAAAAACTAAATTCATAAGAAAGTATTGGAGAACAATACATACATCATTGACGATAATCGTCTACTTCACATCAGCTTTCCACATACTCGAAAAAAATGAATTTTTTATGGTAGCTAAAGCAAATCAAACTTTAAACGGTATTACTTAGCGTTTGAGATATACTCTTCATAGTCTTCACGCCTAACAAAAACACCTTGTGATATCAATAATAGGATAAGTTGAACTAGTAGGCTGAACAGATATTCTTAATTTACTGGTAAATTGATGCGGGGGGTGGGATTTGAACCCACGAACCCCTTCGGGACAGGGTCCTAAGCCCTGCGCCTTTGACCTGGCTTGGCGACCCCCGCCTCCTTCTTCTAATTCTTTCTATTCTTAAACTTAATGTTTAAATTTTCCTTTCATATTTCTTTCCTTTATTGATGGATCTATGAGGATTGTTGTTGGTTCCGTTAATCCTGTTAAGGTTGAGGCTGTTAGTAGAGTTGCTTGTAGAGTTTTTAGGAGCTTTGATTTGTTATCTGTGGATGTTGAGAGTGGTGTTTCTCATACTCCTATTGGTGAGGATGAGATTATCCGTGGAGCTATGAATAGGGCTTTAAACGCTTCTAAAATTGTTTTTGGAGATCTTTATGTAGGTATGGAAGGTGGTATTGTTGAGAAGTTTGGAGTTTGGTTTGTTTCCTCATGGTGTGCTGTTATGGATTCCAATGGTGTTTGGTCTTTTGGTTGTGGTGGGTATATGCCACTACCACGTAGAGTTGTTGATATGGTTTTGGGTGGAATGGAGCTTGGTGATGCTATTGACGTTATAAGTGGGTTGTCTAATACTAAGCTTGATACTGGTGCTATTGGTGTTTTGACTAAGAATCTACTGACTAGGAGGGATTCATGGGAAACTGCATTGATCTATGCTTTAGCATATAAGATTTCGCCTGAATTCTACTTGTAATGTTGAGTAACACTTATCTATGCTTTATCATTTAATTAATTTTGGCGATGAGGAATTCAGCCTTGACTGAAAGTTGATGATGGATCAACCGGCTGAGCCACACCATATAGTACTGTTAATATTCATGGTTAATGATGTGAGTCTTTAATCCTAAGATATCCACTACCATATGTTTACATGTAATGGGTACATTGATTCTTTTACGGCTACCAGCTTGTTCTCTTGTAGATTACTTCTTCATCGACTTTAATTCCTCTATTCCAGAGTTCTTTTAAGAGTTCTTCTATACCCTCTTTTGTTAATAGGTTTTCTGGTGGTATTACTCCTTTCCCTCTAACTTTACCTTTCATGATCATTTTCGCTATTAAAGCACATGTGTATCCACTTGTTCTGCCCATGGATGTAACTTTCAATCCCCTATCATAGTAGTCTATTAACTTGTATTTTGCTTCTACGTATACATCATCCATGTAGCCGATCACTTCAACTATCAACACTATTACATCTTCCTCTTCTTTCAATTTCTCTTTTAACATTTTTAGTGTTAGGTCTACTGGTCTTACTTCAATATCACCTATCTTTATTTCCGTTTTATCGAAGAATCCTAATTCTCTTAATGTCATCATTTTCTCTGCGTGTCCAGGCCATCTTATCGTTTTCTCCCACATTTCTCTCACGTTTCCCATGGTGTGTGGTAGTGTTGATAAGCCATCTGTGTAGAAGCATTCTAGGGTTCCCAGTTCAGGTACCTCTATGGTTTCAAGTCCTGATAGTGCTGGTACGTGTATCATCTTCCCATCAATTATTACTCTTGCTGGTCTCGTATACTCACCTATTACGCTTTCTAGGGAGAAGAATAATCCATAGTCTAGTGGGGGTTTCGGATTTAATGGTATTCCTCCAACCCTTATTTTTATGGCATCAATTTTGCTCATCTTGTATGAACCGTATCTTGCAAGTATGTTACTTAATCCTGGAGCTACACCGCATCCTGGGATTAGCATGACCCCTTTATCTTCAGCTTTCTCATTTAATTCCAATT
This sequence comes from Candidatus Culexarchaeum nevadense, assembly GCA_025060975.1. GTDB lineage: Archaea > Thermoproteota > Methanomethylicia > Culexarchaeales > Culexarchaeaceae > Culexarchaeum > Culexarchaeum nevadense. The sequence goes on along the minus strand of JANZKA010000016.1, from coordinate 12,272 downwards.
GTTCTTGTTCGTATGCTAAATCAACTGTGTTTACCCCTGCATCTATGCATGCATCATCAACTTTAACTACTAGTTTGTGTGGTAAAGCTACTATTGCACAATCATATTTTGATACTATTTTCATTAGTTCCACGGTATTTTCAACGTTCATTTGCGTGGTTTTCAACCTTTCATCTTTAAGTTTATTTTTTGCAGCTTCAAGTTTTGATGCATCTATATCTATTATGTTTAATTCTTTTAAATCATGGTCTCTTAGCATTTCTATGGCTGCAGCTTGACCCATGGGTCCACATCCAATTATTATTGCCTTCATATAATTCCCCATAATTAGTTATTTGTATGGAGTTGTATGGTATATATAGGTTTATATTTTAGGTTGGCAAAATTTGTTGTGGGTTTATGTTCATTTATGATTATCCTTACTTCTGGTTTGGTGAGAATAGTTATTTGGATTATGCAGGTTTGATAGCTGTTGTTATGATATTGTTGTATGTTTTCATGTATATGGTTCATGAGGATAAGGTTCGTGTTGAAGTTACTGAGAAGGTTAAGAAGGATTTAATCCCAAAGTTATATTCAAATCTGGAGAAGGTTAGGGGTTGTTTAATGGTTTTCGAAGGTGGAGGTGAGGTTTCAAAATCTCTTGTTGAACTTTTGTATGAGGGGTTGAGTATTACCTTGCTTTCAGAATTGAATATGAGGATTCCAAGATTTGCAGATCTATTTAGGAGATGTGTGGATGACTTGAAATCTTTTGATCTCATGATATCTTCAAAGGTTTTTGATCGTGATGCTGCTCTTAATCTTGCCAGTAAGATTAAAGTTGAGACTGATGTATTGTTGTCTGAGATTTTAAAGATTAGGGGGATGGATAAGCTTCCCCATAGACAGGGTGGTTTTTCATCTCTTAGACGTTAATTAAATTGTTTGGTGCCTCGGCCGGGATTTGAACCCGGGTCTCAGGCTTTCCCCACGCTATTAAATTGTTGCTCGAGAGGCCTGAATACTTGACCGGACTATACGACCGAGGCATTCTTCAAAATATTTGAAAAATTGTTTTTCCTTAAATTTTTTCCTTAATTTTCGAGAATAATACTTCTATGTCTATTTCATCATTGTATATGTGTGGTGAAATCCTTATTCCACCTATTCCAGATGATCCTCTATATGATACTTGCACTCCTTCTTCCCTCATACTTTTTACAGCTTCCATCTCTTTTTCATATCCCATTCCCGTGGATATTGTTGTTATGGATGACCATCTGTCTTCATTTTCCACGCATCCTAAAACTTTATACCCTCTCTTCTCGGCTTCTTCAATTATCTTCCTTTTTAACGCTCTGTTATGCTTCTCTATACTTTCTATTCCAATATTGTTTAAGTATTCTACTGAAGATCTCAATGCTTCTATTAATATGTATGGTTTTCCACCTCCCCAATCAAGTTTTGAGGCTGTTTTAGATTTTTCGAGTGGGATCCATGGGTCTTTATCTATTGTGGTCCACCATTTGCTCCATCCTTCAAGTGGTTCTTGGAAGTTCATTAGTGTTTGGGCTGGGGGGTCAAGTTCCTCTATGACCTCTTTATCTATGTATATGAATCCTGATCCTATAATGTTGTTTAGTAGCCACTTTTCTCCTCCAACAGCCATGGCATCTATCCCAAGTTTCTTTACATTCATGTTTACTGCGCCTACATGTTGTATTCCATCAACTATTACCAGTGCCCCTTTTTCATGGGCTATTTCGCTTATCTCCCTTATTGGTAGCATAAATCCATTAACCCATACTACGCTGCTGAAGATGACTGCATATGTTTTTTCATCTATTAGTTTCTCAAAATCTAGTATATCGTATCTTCCATCTCTATGTTTTACAATTCTTATTTCACTATGATTTCTTTGACTTAGTGTTTTTATTGCCATTGATATTGATGGAAATTCTAGGTCTATACCCACTATGTTACCTTCCTCCTTAGGTTTTATTGATAATAGTATTCTTCTAAATCCATCTGTGGTTTGTATGCTGAATGATACTTCTTCATCACTACATCCTATTAGTTTTGCTATCTCTCTTTTAGCTGGTTTCTCTATTTCCTCTCTCAATTCCTCCCATTCATCTTTCTCTGTTTTTTCGAGGAATCTTTTTAAGGCTTGTGATGTTTGTTTTGGAATTAATCCTTGAGCGGCTGTATTTAAATATGCCTTATACCTTTTTAATGCTGGGAAGTCTTCCTTTACATTTAAATACGGGTATCCCATGTACTTAGATTTCATGTTATATTGCATATATGTTTAGTGTTTCTCTAGTTTCGATAAATTATTTAACTTTCATTATTAGATTAAGATTTGTGTGGAAGGAGCTAGTTCTTAAAGCTCAAGTTAATGAGATTACAGAATATGTGGTGTATAGTAAGCTTTCTAGATCAGTTAAGGATATCAATAATTCCACTATTTTATCTAGGATTGCTGAGGATGAATTGAAGCATTATGGGATTCTTAGAGGGTATAGTGGTGTGGATGTTAAACCAAACTTTTGGAGGATTGCCTTTTACATATTTTTAGCTAAGGTTTTTGGTTTAACTTTTGCTTTGAAGATTATGGAGAGGATTGAGGGTGAAGCTGTTAAGGTTTATAGTTCTCTATCACATTCTATTCCTGGTCTTTATGAGATTTTGAGGGATGAGGAGAGTCATGAAAGGGAGTTGCTTGGGTTGATTGATGAGGAGCGACTCAAATATATTGGTTCAATGATTTTGGGGTTAAATGATGCTTTAGTGGAGCTTACTGGTGCATTGGCTGGTTTAACCATGACTTTGCAAGATACTCGTTTGATAGGTATTATAGGGTTTATAACTGGTTTTGCAGCGGCTTTATCAATGGCTGCCTCAGAATATTTATCCAGTAAAGCGGAGGGAGGTAATGTTAATCCAGTTAAAGCTTCAATGTATACTGGGGTGATGTACCTCTTCACAGTTCTCATACTAATCTTCCCATACCTCTTCTCATCGAACATCTATGTGTGTTTAGGTTTGATGATTTTCAATGCAACCTTGATAATTACGGTTTTCACCTTCTATACTTCCATAGTTAAAGAATCTTCTTTTAAGAGGAGATTTCTAGAAATGATGACTATTAGTTTGAGTGTAGCTCTACTATCCTTTACCATAGGATTTTTAGTGAGATCAGTTTTTGGATTTGAAGTTTAATGTGATTGATACTGAATGACCACTTCTAATACTTCTCGTATGAAGTATAATTGCTACTTACCCTTTTGATGTAGTGATACTCATAATTGTTGAAGTGGGGGTTGGTGCGGCGGCCGGGATTTGAACCCGGGTTGCTGACTCGGAAGGCCAGTGTCCTAGTCCAGGCTAGACGACCGCCGCTTCTAAATTAGAAATTATACTTTTTGTTGAATAAATTCTTTGCTTCAATTCATCATGTTTTCAAATCTTTTCAATCATATCCTCGAAAGGTTTTTAGGTATCATGAAATATCCTTTTTCCGGTGTAGATTTTGATTTTTTTGGAGTTCAGATTTCATGGTCGTGGAGGTCAAGGTGTTGTTACTGCTTCACAGCTTCTTGTAGCTTCAGCTTTTAAGGTGGGTTTGTGGGGTCAGAGTATACCAATGTTTGGTGCTGAGAGGCGTGGGGCACCTGTTGAGGCTTATGCTAGGATTTCTGATACTCCTATTAGGAGGCATAGTCAGGTTTATCGTCCTGATGTTGTTGCAGTTTTTGATCCGAAGATCATGGAAGTTGTGGATGTTTCGAGGGGGTTGAAGCCTGATGGTATTCTTTTATTGAATTCCCCTACAGATAAATTTGAGTATAAGTTTGAAGGGTTTAGAGTTTACTTTGTTGATGCTACTGGTATAGCTATTAAGCTTGGGCTGTATTTCGCAGGTTTTCCAGTTGTGAATACAGCTATTGTTGGTGCTTTAGCTAAGGCTACTGGAATATTCCCTCTTGAAGCTGTTTTGGAAGTTATTTCATCCACGTGGTCTGGTAGGATTGGAGAGTTGAATGCTGAAGCAGCTAAGTTGGCTTATACTTCTCTTAGAGGTGGTTGAATTGTCGTATATACTCCCAGTATCTAAACCTTCTGAGGGTGCTTCAGGTTTTACTGGTATTTGGAGATCTTTTAAGCCTGTAATTGATGTAGGTAAGTGTAGGAAGTGTTTGTTATGTTGGCTTTACTGCCCTGAAGCAGCTATTAAACGTGTTGGTGATGATTATATGAGCGTTGAGGTTGATTATAGGTATTGTAAGGGTTGTGGTATTTGCGCCAATGAGTGTCCATTTAAAGCTATAATTATGGTTAAAGAGGGGTGATCATGGCGAAGACTGAAATTTTAACTGGGAATTATGCAGTTGCATATGCAGCTAAGCTTTCAAGAGTTCAAGTTATATCAGCATATCCTATAACCCCCCAGACTTCTATTGTTGAGAAGCTTGATGAATTTGTTGAGAGTGGAGAGTTGAATGCAAAGTATGTTAGGGTTGAGAGTGAGCATAGTGCTATGGCTGCTTGTATTGGTGCAGCGGCAACTGGTGCTAGAGCTTTCACTGCAACATCTTCCCATGGACTCATGTATATGTCTGAACTTGTTTGGTGGGCTGGTCTTGGGAAGTTTCCATTGGTTATGGCTGTTGTATGTAGAGCTTTAGCTCCACCTTGGAGTATATGGTCTGAGCATAATGATGTTTTAGCTCATAGGGATAGCGGTTGGATAATATTCTTTGCTGAAGATAATCAGGAGGTTCTTGATTTGATAATTCAATCATATAGGATTTGTGAGGATGAGAGAGTTCTCCAACCAGTCATGGTTGCCCTTGATGCATTCATTTTATCCCATACATCTATGCCAGTTTCTATACCTGAGCAAAGTGATATTGATGAGTATTTACCTACACCTGGATCTAGACGTAAACCATTTATACTGGATCCCGACGATCCATTGACCCATGGAAATTTAACGTACCCAGAATACTTCATGGAAATTAGATATGAGATTGAGAAGTCCATGAATTCTGCTAGGAGGGTTATAATTGAAGCTGGTAGGAGGTATGGTGAGATTACTGGTAGATATTATGATAGTCTCGTCGAAGATTATAGGTGTGGTGATGCTGATATTGTGTTGGTAAATGTTGGATCTTCTTGTGGTGATGCGAAGGAGGCTGTGGATTTATTGAGGGATGAGGGGTATAAAGTTGGATTACTCAAGCTTAGAACTGTTAGGCCATTTCCATTCGAAGATTTGAGGAGGATTTGTAGTGGTAAGCGTTACATTGGAGTTTTTGATAGGAACTATAGTTTCGGTTATGGGGGGATTCTCCATTGTGAAGTTTCATCAGCACTATCTGGAATTAAGGTTCCAATTCAAGGATTTATTGGTGGTTTGGGTGGTAGAGATATAACTCTGGATGATTATGTGTGGGTTTTTAAAATTCTGGTTGATATGGCTGATAGAGGGGTGGAGCCAAAGCCACCAATATGGGTGGGTTTAAGGGGGGTGGTTTAAATATGAGTATATCCATAAGGAGTTTAACATTAAATGAGTATCTTTTACCAGGTAATGCTTCATGTCCTGGATGTCCAGCTTCCATTGGTTTGAGGATGCTTGGGAAAGCTTTAGAGGGTAGATATGTCTTAGTGATACCTGCATGTTGCTCTACAATAATTGAAGGTCCATACCCTAAATCCTCATATGGGGTTCCAGTTCTAAATATTGCTTTTGCAGCATCTCCCTCGGCTGCTGCTGGTATTAAAGCTGGTTTTGAAGTTCTTGGTAAAGGCGATATCCATGTGGTTGTATGGGCTGGTGATGGTGGAACTGCAGATATTGGTATGGCTTCTCTTAGTGGTGCTGCTGAGAGGAATGATGATATAATCTATATATGCTATGATAATGAGGCTTACATGAATACTGGCATTCAGAGGAGTAGTGCAACTCCATATGCTGCTTGGACTACCACAACAATTACTGGTAAGAGTGAGCATAAGAAGAATTTGCCGATGATAATGGCTGCCCATAAAATACCATATGTTGCAACAGCTTCAGTTGCTTACCCACTAGATTTCGTGGTTAAGGTTAGGAAGGCTGCATCCATTAGAGGTATGAAATACATTCATTTGCATAGTCCATGCCCAACTGGGTGGAGATTTCCAAGTGATAAGACCGTGGAGGTTGGTAGGTTGGCGGTTCAAACTGGGCTGTGGCCATTATACGAGATTGATCATGGAGTTTTCAAATTGAGTGATATATGTAAACCACTTCTAGATAAGAGGAATAGGAAGCCAATTGAAGAGTATATTAAGATTCAAGGTAGATTTTCAAGGATTAGTAAGGAGCAATTGGCTGAGTTGGAGCGTTATGTTGAAAGTTTGTGGAATGAGATAGCATTGATGATTGAAAAGTCTAAGATGTCTGAAGGGGGATGTTAGAAGATTCCATCAACATCGAAGTAGATGAGTCTTCTACGTGGAATTATGCTATTTGGATATATCGTTGTTCCGGAGGATATTATGCTTCCACATCCTATGAAACTGTAATCTCCAACTACTGAGCCCATTTTATCCCTGCCAGTATCCATATCAACTCCCTTAATCCTCATTTTCACATTCCCCCCGCCTTTAGCTTTATATTCGAATTTCACATCACTCTCGATTATGCAATTTGATGCTATTATGCTGTAACCTATCTCTACATTATCCATTATCACCGTGTTATCCATTACTATGCTTTCAAATATCTTGCTTCCAAACCCTATTTCAACGTAGTCCCCTATATACGTGTACGGTCCAATTATAGAGTTACGGTCAAGCTTACATCCAACGCCTATTATTACTGGGGGGTTTATTATGCAGCCACTTCCAATTACACTTCCCAATCCAATAAGTATTTTTCCACTATATTCTGGTTTGCTCATTTCTTCTTCATTTGCTTCCAGTAGATCCCATGGTCTCCCCACATCTTTCCACCATTTTCCAGATATATTGCAAACTGCTATTTTCTCTCCGCTTTTAATTAGTTCTTTGAATGTATCTGTTATTTCGTATTCTCCTCTCTTGGATATTTTCGTTCTATCAATGGCTTTGAACACCTTTCTTCCTTCCATGACGTATATCCCTGCATTTACCTGTTTACTTGGTTCCATTCCTCTTTCAGGTTTTTCAATTACGTTTATTAGCATCCCATATTGATCTACATGTAGAACTCCATAATTCCATGGATCTTCCACTTCCGTGGATACTATTGTAGTTGCAGCTTTTGTTTTCTCATGTCTATCTATTGCTTTTAATATCACTTCGCTATTGACTGTTATGTCTCCATATACTACTATGAATCTTTCATTGTTAACGTATTCTTCAGCCATTTTTATTGCATGTGCAGTTCCCAGTTGTGCTTCTTGAAATATGTAGTCGATTTTCACGTTATACTTGCTTCCATCTCCAATTCTCCTTTTAATTTCGTCTTTCATGTATCCAACTATCAACCCTATTTCCTCTATTCCTGCTCTATTTAACTCAATTATTGTCTTTTCAAGTAATGTTTTTCCAGCTATTGGAAGTAGATGTTTTGGTCTATACTTTGTTAATGGGTTTAGCCTAGTACCCTTTCCAGCTGCGAGAATTATTGCTTTCATAAATTCATTATCCCCTTAACTCTCATGGGTTCTCCTGTTTTTGCTGATTTCAATGCTAGTTCACATAGGTATACTGCTATTAGCCCATCTCTCCCCGTTACTATTGGGTCCTCTATTCCCAATACTACATTTATGAAGTTTTCAAGCTCCCTCTTTAATGGCTCTTCATATTGTGTATTTGGGATGTATACTCCATTGCTATTCTCTATCCTTACTTCTTGTGTTATGTAGTCTGCCACTATTCTCCCCTCACTTCCAGTTACTGTTAGTTCTCTGATCTTTTTTGGTGTAATCCAGTTGGCTTCTATTATCCCTGTTGGGTTTGAATTGAATTTCAATATTATGTTTGCATGGTCTTCATATCCATGTTTTAAGCTTCCTGCAACTGCATATATTTCTGTAGGTTCATTTCCAGTTATGTATCTCATTAAGTCTAGATCGTGTATTGCTAGGTCTTTTACAACACCTACATCCCCTACTCTTTCAGGCCATCTTGAAACTCTCTTTGATGATATTAGCACAACTTCTCCAATCCTACCCTCATCTATCATCTTCTTTACCCTTTGTACGGCTGGATTATATCTTTCTATGTGGCCAACCATCAGTTTCACTTCATGTTCGTATGCCTTTTCAATTAGGATTTTTGCTTCTTCAACAGTTGCGGTCATGGGTTTTTCCACCAGTAGATTTTTACCTGCTTTTATAACGTCTAATGCTATTTTGGCATGGGTTGATGATGGTGTGCATATTGTTATGGCTTCTATCTCCTTATCTTTTAACATTTCATGGTAGTCTGTGTAGACTTGTATATTGTACTTTTCTTTAACGATTCTTAGAGCATCTGGATTTATATCTGATGCTGCTACTAGTTTAGCTCTTCTTAGTTCGCTTAATACTCTAAGATGATTTCTCCCCCAAGCTCCGCATCCTATTACTGCAACGCCAACTCTATCCATTCATCCCCCCTCCCCCTTTAAAATCCTCATTATTACTTGAGTTGGATCTTCCATCTCCTTAATTATATCATCTGTTTTAACTTTGTATTTGTCTGGATCTCTGATAACTTTCAATGCGTATTCATATGCTTCATTTACATCCTTAATATTTTTTATTGGTAACCCTCTTTCCTCAAGCCATATATTCACATGTATTTGTTTCGGGAATAGGCTTATTGATGGTGTCCCTATTAGTGCTGATTCCCTAGCCATAGTTCCTCCACCAGTTATTGTTAGTACTGCATATTTCATTATGCTCCTTGTATCCACAGCCTCCTTTGGTATTATGGTTTTGTTTGGTATTATCTCATCGTTGTATCTTGGTAGATAAATTATCTTCACTTCTCCATTGAATTCTCTAACTATCTTCTCTATGATCATCTTCACGGGTTTCTCGTTTTTATTGTAGTATGATGCTTTATACTCTGCTTCTCTTGCAATGATTATTTTGTCATTGGGACTGAGCCCAATCTCATCTAGAACTTTTTTGTCGGGTTTGAAATTTCTTATCCAAGCTAATTCATCAACACCATTGTACTGTATAATCTTCTTTTCATCTATTAGGTTTCTATACTCCTCTTTTGGTATGGCTTTTGGGGTTATTAATATGTCTGCTAGTGGTATTGTTAGTTTATTCACATGTTTTGAGTGTGGTGTGTCACTTAGTATTATTATTGGTATTGATAGTCCGAAGGCTACTCTAACCCCTTCTGGTGATGTTAGTGAGATATGGTATGCTGGCTTATTATCTAAACCTATTATCGTTTCTGCAAGTTTTATGCTTCTATCTAGACTTGCCATCAGTTTCCCTTCAAGTTTCTCTCCACCATGCTTCCCCACAATTATAGGCTTCAAATTGTACATTTTGTATATTTTCGTTGTGTAATCGTATTCTCTTGTGGTTATTATTGATTTGTACCCTATCTTCCATGCTTCTTCCATTATTTTTATTGAAAGTAGTGCTTGTTTTGGTGTTAATGCGTCAATCCATATGGTCTTCAATGGTCATCTACCTTCATTTTAACTCTTTTTAACAATCTTCTAGTGAAAAATTGTATATATCTTTTTGCATCATTATTCATTATTGATGCAAAACTCCGATTTCTATGATATTATTTTGAAGCTTAAATCTCTCGGGTTAACTGAGTATGAGGCTAGAGTTTATTTAGCTCTACTTTATAGGGCTGAGCTTACTGCTGAGGAGGTTAGTAGCTTATCCAATGTTCCATTACCAAGAGTTTATGATGTCTTGGAGGCTTTGGAGGATAAGGGGTTTGTGAAAGTTATTTCTGGTAGACCTAGGAGGTTTGAAGCTTTAGATCCTAAGTTTGCATTCAAGAATTATGTATCATATTTGAGGAAGCTTCTCGATGATGAGATATCCAATTTGGAGAGGAACTTTGAAGTTCTGCAACCAATTTTGGAAGAGCGTTATTATAGTAGTAGGTTGAGGATAGATCCAAGTTCTCTACTTGAGCCTATACATGATTTGCATGAGATGGAGGATAAGACTAGGGAGATGATATCTTCAGCTAAGCAGGAGATAATAATATTTTCACAGTTATTTACATGGTTTAATAGAATTGAGAAGGAGATTCTTGAGGCTCTTGGTAGAGGAGTTAAAGTTAGAGTTTTAATGAGAATTCTAAACCCGGAATCTAGAGAGATATTTAATCGTCTTAAGAAGATTGGTGTTGATGTGAGAATAGCCTCTGAGGAATGGTATCCTGTTAGGGGGACTATTGTGGATCGTTGTAAACTCATATTCCTTATATGGGTTCCAAGGGAGGAGAAGAGGTATTGGAGCCCAATAGTTTATAGACCTCATTACACTGAGAATAAGGGGTTGATATCAATATTTCTTGATGCGTTTGAGTATAGGTGGTCTTCAGCTTCCACTCCTTAAACCCCTATCAACTTTTTCAATATATTTTTGAACCATCCTAACCCATATTAGAAGCCAAGACATTGCCATGAATGCAGATATCATAAGCTTTATTAAAGCTTCAATAATTGTTTGAGTAGTTCCCTCACCTGCTAATATCCTCAATGGAACCACCATTTTATCTATTGTAACTATTAGTGCTATCATCATCACCCATACTACCACCATCATTAAAGCTAAATCCCATATCCTCTTCAGAGTCTTCATATTCTCACCAGCATTAATAGTGCTGTTATGATTCCCATTATGGAGGATATTGCACATAAAGCGTGGTAAGATTTTATTAGCTCTAGCTCTGTAGCCCTCCCCTTTCTGAGCATTAGGTTTGCTAATGTTTTTGGAGCTTTTGGGTTTAAGTTTGCCTCTATATACTCACCTACAACTTTAACTGGTCTTTCAGATATCTCCCCCCTCTCCAGTAATCCTCCAATGCTTCTTAGTGAGTGGAATGCATTCATTATGAATGGCATTAGAACGGTTATTCCAATCACCTCCATTCTTCCAAGAACAGCTATACTTCCAATAGCTGCTCCAAGCATTAAGCTTCCAGTATCCCCTGCAAAAGCCTTTGCAGGGTACTTGTTGTAGTAGTAGAATGCTGATGAAATCCCTAACACTATTGCAGACATAGTTGCTTCATCCCATTGGCCGAGTATTATTGATGATGCTAGTAGGGATGCTGACATCATGGCACATCCTCCTGACATTACTCCATTGTAGGTATCCATCATATTTACGGCATTAGCTGGTACAGCTATTGCGAATGGTATTAGCATCCAGTAAACTATGGTAAGTCTAAACCCACCTATCAATGGAGCTCTAGGTCTTCCGAGAATTATGTGGTTTGGGTAGATCATTGACATTATGGCTATTGGTGTGAAGCATAGTATTGTTAGTGCAGTTTTTACTTTCGCTTTTAAAGTGAAGATGTCATCTATAATCCCTATGATTGCTGCCAGTATTGATGTTAATGTGAATGTCAATATCTTTGGATTGAATTGTATACTCAAAAGTATTATTGATGATGTTACAAGTCCTATTAGCATGCTCAATCCACACATTTCAGGTATTTCTGGTCTGCTTAGTTTGTGAACGTCTATTCCAACTATGCCTAATTTTCGCATTAACTTCATTACTAATGGTGTTAATGTTAATGTTATTGTGAAGGATGTTATTAGAGCTATTGGTATCATTGCCAGTTACCTCTAATATATCTGCATATGTAAATCTTAAAATGTACTATTACTCTTATAGTTTTAATGGTTGTGATGGCTGAGTCAAGGGGTATTAGAGTTAGATATGCTGGGACTGTCAATTTTGCTTCAAAGCTTGTTAGCACGTTAACTGGACTTATGTTTGTTACGATGGTTTCTAGGAGACTTAGTGAGGAGGAGTTTGGTTTATGGAGCTTCTTTGGAGTTTGGCTTCAATACTTTATCATCCCCTCCACTTTTGTGAATTATTGGGTTGTTAGGTATGCAAGTAGGGGGTTTAAGGTTGGTAAGACAGGTTTAATTTTAACTTCAATTTTGACATTATCTTCCATGCTGGTTTTTGCTGTGGCTTCACAATACATATTGTACTCTAATATAAGATTAAGCTACTTGCAAGTGATAATAATGGTTTTGCTATTACAGATACCTGCAGAGTATTTTGCATCTAATTTGGATGCTATTGTTA
>JANZKA010000015.1 GCA_025060975.1 Candidatus Culexarchaeum nevadense | reverse complement strand
TAAACTCCCCCTCTCCAAATCGCTAATATCATCAAAACCCCTGGATACACTCATTGTAAATCAGCATAAAAATATGGAAATAACTATTTAAATTTCCCTATGAAGTTACACTATCAATCTAGATGAGATATGGCTTCACTTAACATTTCCCTAAGCTTGCTTAAAGCTTTTGGATGAGCCACCATAGGCTTAAACCCTTCAGCCTCAATATCCATGGCTAAACCCTCATCAATAACAACTCTAAGCTTATCAGATAAACCGAGATCTTTGAAAGCTTCAATTATTGCAGTAAGGGTTTCAGCACCATACCTAAAATATGCGTAGAAAATCTTATAATTGGATGCATGTCTCACCAGATAATTCTTAACTCTAAACTTTGTAACCTCAATATACTCCCTCTTAATCTCCTCAGTTTCAAGCCATTCAGGCCAATCATAAGATTGAAATGGATAGTAGTTTATGAATTCATATGGTATAACCCCTGGACTACTAACAGCAATCAAGTGTATCCTTGGAAATATTGGGAGGCTATATATGGCATTTAAAATTGCCTTCCAAGTTTTAGACCTAGTGTAAGGTTTCCTATAAGCACATGGGAGGAATAAGGCTATATCCTTAGATTTAGGTGGCTTATAGAATCGAACAATATAATCTTGCCAAACCTCATAATATGGATGAACAAGGTAATCACGGCCCACACCATGAAGGAAAATCTGCTTCTCCCGAGGAAACTTTGGTATGAAATTTAGATTATTGAAATCCAATTCAACCTTTGGATGCATACCCCATTCACCAACAAACCTTCTAAACTCCTCTTCATCAAATGGCCTCCAAGAACCATTAATCCAATCCTCCCAAAGCTTCGAACCAACATGTGGATAAGCATTAATGACCACGACACTATCAGCCAAATCTAATGCAAGTTTAATACTATCCTCAAATACACGTTTATGAATTTCCGGATTAGAGTAAAGGTATGGATGACCATTAACAAGCAAATACAATCTAACACCAAATCCATGCCCCCTCAAAACTTTAATAGCATTTAAAATATCATCAACCCTCAACCCCTTACAATAATAGTTTAAAAGTATATCGTCATCTGCAAGCTCCAATCCAATAGCTACTGTAACCTTAACCCTACCACTCGACAGAAGATTCAACCTATCTTCAGTAATATATTCAGGTCTAGACTCAACTATAAGCTCTCTAACACCGAAAGATTCACATAAACGAATAAACCATGAAACAAAATCATCTGGAAACTGTTTAGGGTCAAGGAAACTGCCGGAAGAAAAGACTTTGAGCAAATCTATCTCACCCTCCCTACGCTTAGAACCAAGTAAATTGAAGATTCTACCCTTCAACTCATCCAATGAACACTCAACCCTACGCTTACCCCAACCACAAAAATAACATTTACCCCAACTACAACTACCATGTTCAAGAATTACACTAACAATCCTCTTAAACATAACAATTAAAAAGATAATAAAGGTTAAAGTTATACATTTTGCTACTTCTCCTTCTCAACCTTCACAGCAGTACCATAAACTGAAAATGCTATGGCTATCCCAGCAAATAGATCACTGGTTTCGAAATCCAAGCCAATAACTGCATTGGCTCCAAGCCTTCTAGCCTTATCAACAAGTCTAAGTAGAGCTTCAGCTCTAGCCTTCTCAAATTCATGGGTTAATGTTGTAAGCTCACCACCAACTAAAGCCTCTAAAGATGCTGCAAGCCTACCACCAAGCCCCCTACTCCTAATGGTTAAACCATAAACTGGACCCAAAACCTCAACAATCCTATAACCAGGGATTGTTGGGGTTGTTGAGAGAAGTATTCCCCTCATCTTAGCTTCACAACTCTTCAAAAACTCTTCCAACTCAAGCTCCTCAGGACTTTTAGAGGGAGCTGCAACTCTCAAAGCCTCATCAATCAGCTTATCCCACCAAGAAAGATTTGATGAAGCAATCCTCATAGCTTCATCAAGAGACTTACCTGAAGAAACTATCTTCTCCACTTCATCAACCTTGATTCCATTCTGATATGCAATCCTAATGAACGCTTCAACTCTCCCAACCCCCTTCTCAGCACAAAGCTTATTTATATGGAAATTCAGAGTTCCACTCGGATTATGAGGATACCTTGTACTGTAAATGTTAAGCAATTTATTGAAAACATCATCAAAACTACTAGACATAATCCTCACAAATCACTATTATTCCTTTCCTTTAAATATTAAAATTTACGACCAACACCTAAATTCACATATACTGTGCCATACAATATTGAAGGCTTGAGATCTCATTTATAATATTTTAATTTTAAGTGTCGAGCTTCTGCGACTACTAGGAATTAAGGTTACAATTAAAATAATGAATTTAAACCGTCAATAACTCTTACTTCCAACTATAATTATTCGAAGAATATTCAACAATGATAACATACCATTATGAGAAAATAGACACACATATAAAGCTAAATGAAGTTAGACATGAAATTAACGATACTAAGAAAATATACAGATAGATCGGAAATATCATTTTAGAAATATTCATTGATGAAGGAGAAAACAACAGAATACTCGAACTAATTGAAGGATTAGAGAGATATAGGGGACAGTAAGTAAAATTGATACTTATAACACTATAGAGACAGCCGCCTTACATGTCTCCACAACTCATTCATTTTCAAATCTATCAAATTAGTATCCCTCAAACTAAATACATCCCCATACTCAACATAAACTGAAGCTACAGACGAAGAGTAAATGGCAGATTCAAGAAGTTTTCTAGTTGAAGTATACCAATAAAGGAATGCGGATGTATATATGTCTCCAGCACCAGTCTCTTCAACAACACGTTTGACAATTGATGGTACATAGTATGCTTCATCACGATGAAATACGCAGCTCCCCTCTCCGCCAAGAGTGAGCAAAACAATAACATTGTATGTGTTACACATATGCATTGCAGCTTTCACAGGATCTTTAATTCCAGTAGCTACAGAAGCTTCAAACCCATCACAATGAACAACATCAACTTTACTAAGCAATTCATCCACGAAGATTGGTTTAACAAGTTTAATTGAACCATTTAAATCAAAGAATCTTAGAAAACCTTGGAGATCAATGGATATCATTTTAGCTTTAGATGAAATGTAATCCACAGTTTCCAGAGAAACTTCATTGATCACCGAGCCTATATGAATGATTGCATCTCCATCAATGGATGCACGTATATCATCAATGAATATGTCTTCACATCTACTCTTTAAGTATAAAGTTCTCCCAGTATCATCATACCTCAATATGAAGGACGTTGAGGGGAAATCTGAAAATTTAACTCCAGAAATATCAAGTCCAATGGAATTCAAATATTTCAAGTAATCTTCCGGGAAATCCCTTCCAACTTTAGATATCAATTTGCAATTCCAACCTAAAATCTTAGCTGAAATACTTGAATAATATGCCGTACCACCAATACGTCTAATAAGCTCTTGCCCTCTAAAAATTTCATCAATGGTTAGATGCCCAATAACGTAGAGGAAGTTTAACAAGGATCACTCAACCCAACAAAGTAAGTATAAAGTCTCATTGTATAAAAACTTAAATGTAGTTTAAAGCTAAGTTGATATCATGAGCTTAGAAGGGAAGGTTCGTGAGATATCAAGACTAATAATAGGTAAATTATTAGGTGTGAAGAGGAGTGAACATGTGTTAATCATTGCGGATGATAAATCTGAAACTATTATGGTTGAAGCTCTATTTAAGGAAACTATGAATATTGGAGGTACACCAATAATTTCATTGATACCAAGCAACTGGACATCACACACCACACTCCCAAAACCAATTCAAGCAAGTTTAGAACATGTAAGTGTAGTTATAGGGATAACTAGGGGGACAGCTGCACCATCATACGACCCAGAAGTTGCTAGACTACTTAAGGAAAAGAGGATTAGATACATGTCTATGGTCCTAAGATCACTAGACAATTTCATTAGTGGTGCTGCACTAGCAAATTATGATGAAGTCTATGATTATGCAAAGAAACTTGCAAAAGCCATGCAAGGTAATAGGATAAAAGTAAAAACGAAACTGGGAACGGATATAGAGGCAGATATGAGTGGAGCTAGAATTATAATTGAAGCTGGATTTGCAGTAAACCCTGGAGATTCAGCTGCATTCTCAGATGGAGAAGTATCATTCACACCACGAGAAGGAACTGCGAATGGAACAGTAGTTGTTGATGGCCCAATAGCATATATCGGTAAACCTAGTGAACCATTAAAATTAGATGTGAAAGATGGGAAGATTTCAGGAGTTTATGGTGGAACGGAAGCTAAAACACTAATGGATATGATTAGTAAAACGCCAAACCTAGACAATTTTGCAGAGTTCGGTATAGGAGTAAATAAAGCTGCAAGATTAAATGGAGATTGGCAAGAGGAGAAGAAGGGTTATGGAAATCTGCATATAGCTTTAGGGGACAACATATATTATGGTGGGAAAGTGAAATGTGACGTACATATGGATATGGTGATATATAAGCCAACTGTGGAAATTGATGGTAGAATCATTGTTGATGAAGGAAGATTAATCCTTTGAGAATAGCTTCTTATACCTCAAGACCTTACCAGGCTTCGCACCAGTATGCTTACCTCTATCCACAACGATCACACCATTAACAATAACGTACTCAACACCCACAGGGAATATCTGTGGATTATAGTAGGTTGATAAATCACTAATCCTATTGTAATCGAATATACATATGTCAGCATGAAATCCAACTCTTATAAGCCCTCTATCATGAATGTTCAATCTGGAGGCAGGAATAGAAGTCATCTTCATAATTGCGGTTTCCAGACTCATAATTTTATCACCGCGATCATAAAGTAGCTCACTTCTAGATTCACCTCTAACATACTTCCTAATAACCATTGGAAATGTGGAGTAACTCCTCGGATGACCACCCTCCCCCATTAACACGCCACGTGGTGCAAGAGCATAACCATCTGATCCAACCATGGAATATGGGCTTATAGCAACATTTCTAATATCATTCTCATCATAATAAAACCCAACAACACTACCACTCAAATTCTCCTCCAATAGTATATCGAAATAAGCTTCAAATGGATCTTTACCCCTCAACCTGGCAATTTCATCAAAACTTTTACCTATAAGATCCTTATTTACATTACATTTACTTAAGAAGATCATGTTCCACAACCCCCTCTTAACCAATCCACAAGGCCCTGGACCTGGAACAGGCTCCCTAATCATGTCTTCTCTAATTTTAACACGAATAGCTGGATCCCTTAACCTCTCAATAATCTTCTCAAAACCACCCTCTTGAGCCCATGCTGGAAGCAATGCACTAAGACTAGTTGAACCTGCAGTATACGGATGAAAATCACATGCAACATCCAACCCCCTAACACGGGCATCTTCAATCATCTTCAAAGTCTCCACAGACTTACCATAAGCTCCAATTTTAGGTGGATGATGCGACAATTGAAGTCTAACACCAGACTTCTCAGTAATATACAAAGCTTCAGAAACAGCTTCAATTATTGTTTCACGCTCCCCCCTAATATGTGTAGCATATAAACCATTATATTCAGCCACAACCTTACAAAGCTCTATAAGTTCATCAGTTTTAGCAAATCTCCCAGGGGCATATACAAGCCCACTAGACATTCCAAAAGCTCCATCTTCAAGTGAATTCTTAAGGAGAAGCTTCATCTCCTCTAATTCACTTAAAGTTGGCTCACGAGCTTCAAAGCCCATAACACAAGACCTTATCTGCCCATGACCCACAAGAGTTGCAACATTAACAGAAACACCTCTACGCTCCATAAAAGACAAATACTCCCCAACACTACTCCACTCAAGATTCAAATTGTACTCTGCAAGCCTCCTACGCATACGATTAACAGCAAAATCGCCAACCACAGGAGCTGCAGAACTACCACAATTACCAACAACCTCCAATGTAACCCCCTGCATAACCTTACTCTCAGCTAATGGATTTACAAGTAAAGTGACATCTGAGTGACTGTGAATATCAATAAATCCAGGAGAAACAATCAATCCACTTGCATCAATAACATTTTCAGCACTGAAATTCTCGTATCGGGATATGGCAACTATCTTCCCATTCTCAATTGCTATATTAGCTTTAAACCAAGGATTACCAGAACCATCAACAACAATACCATTCAATATTGCAATTTCATAAATATGACCACTCATAATAAACTATAAAGAGTAATGTAACTAATAAACTTAAATCTTAAAGTGGATTTACCCAGTTACTTCTTCCATGGATTCTCATTTGTAATTATTCCGCAATGTTTACATTGCCAATAATACTCTAAACCAATAATCCTACCACTCCTGTCGGTAATGTACTTTGGATGTCTAATCCATTCATGCACACATTTCTTACTAGACTTTGACATCATGAACCACCATGATTTATACAATCCTACATGATATAGGAGGCTTAAATATTTTTTGGTTTAGAAAATTTTTGTTAGAATGCTCATTAAAACTTGAGTTATAATTGAAGTTGCCATTATCCCAGTAGCTACCATGCTCCCAACATTCCTAAAGAAGTCCTTCCCAAATCTCCTATCAGTATACCACCTAATTAATCCACCAATACCCATAGGGATTATGTAGTGTGGCGGTAGGAGCATACCCATAGCAATTCCAAACATAGAAATAGGAGTAAACAATTCCAGTAGAGCACCCAATATGCCTCCACCAAGAAACGTAATTGGATCTATTACTGCGGAGATATTCCCACTAACAAGCATACTGTAATATGCCTTCATCTGTATGAAGGATATTGCTGGCATAAGTGGAGTACCAAACCCCAAATAAATCCATAAAACTAGAACGAAAATTATACTTGAAATGAATGTTGGAATCCAACCTATAATCTTAGCCTTAACAATATCACTCCACGAAACATCAAACTTATCAGCATACTTATAGTATGAAACAGTCCCCTCAATTATTCCAATACCAGGTTTAAAGAACCATGAAACCAGGTATGCAGGATAATTTCTATAACCTAAACTGAATATTGGCAAATCATAGAGCAATATCCCCATCATACCCATACCCATACCAGTTTCACCAGACAACCTAGCCATGGTTATACACTCAATGAACCCTCCTAAAAGGAACATGTATCCAACGAATACCATGAATATATATGGGGGTAATGGAGATAATGGATTTAAAACCCAAGCCATAATGAGAGCTAAAGAAAATGTTGCAATAAATATTATTAGAGAACGCTTGTTACGTAAAAGGAATGATATAAAAATCTTATAGAGTTGAACATAACCAGCTCTTCCATCATCAGATTTAACAGTACCCCTAGATTTAAAACCCTTAACGAAAACGAAAATGGAGAGAAGACCTCCACCCAACAACAATATCCCAAGGGATGGTGATATGGAAAAAGCGAAGAGAAGACTGTTGTATGATGCCATGGGATCTATAGAGGGTTTAAAAAATCCAAGTGAAGCAAGAACTGGAGATATTACAAGATAGGTTAAAATTCCAGAAAGCATGAGACTTAAAGATACATCAACATTAATTATATATCCAATAGCAAAAAAACTTAAATTAAATGATAATGCCATGATCATACCATAGGGTAATAGTGGCGTTAGATTTATTGTGGTGAAATCATAACCCCAAAATGATGGTAAATACTGTAGGAATGTCACTACAAATCCAATTAAAGCAGACCAGCCAATTATCCTAGCATGAACGCCACCTCTTAAAAATCCATCAACAAGATTCGCTACAATAGCAGTATGAGGCCATACCATGCGTTTATCAGATATAAGGATATCCCTAAAAGCATACGAAAAAATCAATCCACCAACACAAGATATCACAGTTCCAATTGAGAAGAATATTATTGGTGGAATTAAAGAGTTGAAATCAACAAACCTATTTATAATGGAAAATGTTGAGGGGGCAAGCCAATTTGGAAAACTAACACCATCCTTCTCAATTAAATAAATAATGAAACCAAAAGAGTGGTAAATAGCCATACTAGATGAACTTGCAATTAAAACTATAGACAACTCCCTCCTACTAGAACCTCCACCCAACTTGTGAAAGAGGGCATACGCAATGGCAATAGCAACAGCTCCAAAACCAAAACCCATACCAAAATTTATACCAAGATAACCATTTATGAAACTGAAAAGAACAGCTAGAAAGACGCTCAAGACAATTGATCTAAAAGTTAAACCACCCAATTCACCCATCATACAAATCACCACGAACTAGACTCGTAAACTACTCCATGAAAATGTTTGTTTTGAAGGGTAAATTTTAAAGTTAAAGCACATTTGGAATTCACCGTTCGTAATCACAACAAGTTATAGAAAATGACTTAGTTAAGAGTATTCTAGGTATGTGGATATTAATTTTCCTATAATTATTTAAACAACAAGTGAACGAATGGTATAGTGTAATGGAAATCTATAATTTCCTAACGCTCTCAATATGAGAAGTACAAATTTAAATTGATTTTCTTAGCATATCTAATCAAATCATCCTTCAACGATTTATAATACCTATAATAACTATATCTATGTAACAGTATTTCCTCAAACTGCTTAATCAATTCTCCAGAGAAAAGAGGGGTTAATCTATTTATGAAATCATGAGGATCTCCGTGAATATTAAATTTGTCAA
Organism: Candidatus Culexarchaeum nevadense; assembly: GCA_025060975.1. Taxonomy (GTDB): domain Archaea; phylum Thermoproteota; class Methanomethylicia; order Culexarchaeales; family Culexarchaeaceae; genus Culexarchaeum; species Culexarchaeum nevadense. The sequence continues at coordinate 8,240 of JANZKA010000015.1, read as the reverse complement.
CAACCACATAATCCACTCCAATAGAGGAAAGTTCATCCATTAAGCTGTAAGCTAAATCCCTATTTATGGGCATGAAAGGCGCTATGAAAGCATAGGATTTAACCCCAGAATTACATATATTCTTCAAAGCCCGAAGCCTATCAGTAACCGATGGAGCTTTAGGCTCAAATTTAACTCTCAACGACTCATCTAGATTTGTAAATGAGAAGCCAACATGAACATTCTTAAACATAGATATGACATCTAAATCCCTAACTACAAGTGGAGATTTAGTTAAAATATAGATTTCCAAATTACTCTTAACAAGTAATTCAAGCAACCTACGTGTTACCATAAACTTCCCTTCAAGAGGCTGATATGGATCAGTAATACTACTAATGAGAACACTCCCCAAAGGGTTACTCTTCAATTCCCTCAAAAGTATTCTTGGAGCATTAATCTTAACATAAACGTAATCCCCCCAATTCAACCCACTAAACTTACGTCCAACATAGAATGGAGAATAACAATATACACATGCATGCTCACAGCCAACATATGGGTTTATCGAGTAATCAATATCGTAAAGTGAACTTCTACTTAAAACAGATCTACAATAAATTTCCCCAACTTTCAATAAACCCACAGACATATATTTATGGAAGCAAACTTATTTATGTTGACATCATAAATTGGGATATTGAGAAATGAAAGAAGATAATGAGAAAAGGAAGTTTGTAAAGAAGGTTAAGAGGAAGATACCTTGGATAGAACATATGATAGAAAGTTATGAAGACGCATTAGACTTGAACATCCTAGATCGAGAAATAAGTGTTAGAAGTAGGAACATAAATCTATGTATATACTGTAGAGGTGGCCGCAACCTTTGTGGAAAACCATTATGCCCAATAATATTAAAGCTACGCTCATACCTAAAAGTGAGAGATGATATACGTAAGGAAATATTGGAAGGCTCATCACCACCAGCAGTATTCGTTGGGAGATACGGATATCCAAACGTTCAAGTAGGCCCCCTAATCCCACCAATAATGGGAAATACAGAGATATACGATCACCCAGAAAGATGGATTAATATGAGCATTGAGGAAATCATCGACATAAGATTACAATTGGTTAGGGGGAGATTCCCAGTAAATGTTAAGAAGATAGATAACTCAAATAAAAACCTTGAAGCAACAAGGGAGGTGGCATTATCAAGTAAACCAGTGGATGCAGAAGTGGAATTTACAAAACCTCCAGGAGGCAGAATACTATTGGATGATGAAATTCAACCCATGGGACTATCAGCACCAATCAGCAAGGTGATTGTATCAAGTGTAAAGGCAAACCCAATAATTGAAAGAGTATACTACGACTATGACTTGAAAGCTTCAGAAGCTTTAATGAAACTATTCACAAACAACATACCAGTAAGCAGTATACAGAGAGTACTAAGTGTAGGGGCACTTGGAGTTGGCATTGAAAGAAAGATGGTTCCAACAAGATGGAGCATAACAGCCGTAGATAGCACAATATCTAGAAGACTTAGAGATGAAATTGTAAAAAGGAATCCACTAATAAACGAGTATAGAGTATACGAGTCAAATCTACTTGGAAATAGGTTTATAGTAATAATGATCCCAGAAAAATGGCAGTATGAATTCATTGAAGTATGGTACCCTGGAACAGCATGGAATCGAGATCAAAACATGATCGCCATAGGTGGAGATTATGAGCCATACTGGGGGAGAACAACATACGCTGAAATTGGGGGATGCTACTATGCAGCCAGACTAGCCACAACAGAATATCTTGAAAGGGAGGGGAGGCAAGCTGCAACATTGATAATTAGGGAAGCATACCCAGAATACATACTACCACTAGGAGTTTGGGTTGTCAGAGAAGGTGTTAGGAAAGCTTATAGAGGTAAACCATTAAAATTTGATACCCTTGAAGAAGCATTAAACTATGCCTCAAATAGATTGAAAGTTAAGAGCATACATTGGATGGGGGAAAGCAAATTACTTAGAGAAATATTCAAACAAAAGAGGATAACGGACTATATTACACGAAAACCTTGAACATTCAAATTAAAAACCACATCCACGATCTTCATCAAACTCATGGTAACTTCACGTTCATTAATGGAAATACCTGTGGAAAATTTATCTTCAATGAACCCATTAAAATACGCATTTGCAATAAACGTTCTACAAAATTTCATAGCATCAATTATCAAACCCAAATCACCAACATGATAATACAAGCTTACATCATTTATTACCAATATATCGCTTGGATCATTAATGAAAAGTTTAATTGCATCTTCACATCTCCCCCTATTCATATTAGCATACATTAAAACCTCATCCCTACATTTACCAAGAATTCTCGGAGGAATAGTTTCAACTGGAATATACATTTTAACAAGATTTGGATTAAAGGAGTATTCAATCAACTTTCCACCAACCCTCCTACCACAATGGAAAGTGAAGCTAGGAGCAAAATCAAGAATAGATATACTTCCACCAAAACCAAGTTCAATAAATCCATATACAATTTTCAATGTTAGAAGAGTTTTACCAGAACCAACATCACCCACTATTAGAACTCTCTTACCAATTAAGTTAGCGGCATCAAACATCAATATGCCACCAATAGTATAATTAAGTTGATTAGAGTTATTATGTGTATGCTATTAAATAACAATAGTAATATTTAAGTGAAAACGCACACTATGCTTAAACAAACCTCGGGGGATTATAGTGAAGCGAGATAAGGCAACATTAAATTTGAAAAACATAGTTTTAACAGCAATACTATCAGCAGTATCAATAATCCTAGGATACTTCAGCATACCAGTAGGAGTTATGAAGATTCTACCATTCCAACATATGATGAACGTTATTACAGGAATAATAGTAGGCCCAGTATACGCTGCAATCGCAGCCACAATAACTGGCATAACTAGAAACATTCTTGGAACAGGAACAATATTCGCATTCCCTGGAGGAATCCCCGGAGCTATAGTTGTTGGATTAGCATATAAGGTTATTAAACATGATGAAGCAGCATTACTAGAACCCATTGGGACATTTATCGGAGCATTGATAAGCCCAATAATAGCGGGGATAGCTCTTGGAAAAACTATGGATGCAATGATATTCATAATACCATTCATGGCGAGCAGTATACCGGGATCAACTATTGGATATGTAATAATAAAATTGTTGAGGAAAAGAGGAATACTCAAAACATCCACATAAATAGTGCTAGAATGATGGAGTTGTATTAAACCTTCCTAAACTGTTAAACATTCCATGCTCACCAGTAACATATTTTAGCGTAATTTTATTCTGAAGTATAGATATTTATGCGGAAAATTTTATAAAACATCGATCTAACAGAAAATGCCAAAATTAAATAAGTAATTATTGGAGAGTTGGTAAACAATTTTATGGAGACAGCTTTAGTTTTTACTTTCACTCTTCTGGGGAGCTTCGGTTTTGGATTTCAAAAGCCTATCATAACACATGCTGGAAACCTTCTCTAAAATCTCCACAACTTTGTTTGGCTCATTAGTGTATAGCCATAATACTGATCTTCTACCCTTCCTCAAACTAACATAGCTATGTCTAAGATTCACCTGAAATTTATATTCAGGAGTTATCTCAAGCCTTCTACCCCTATTATCTACAACAGCTCTATCAGTAATCTTGTAAACGGCAAAGGATGGCACAAAGGGGTATGGGGAGAACCACATAACCACAAAAACCACTATCATAGCTAGAACATCTATGAAGAGGAATAGTATGAACGCCAATGTAAAGTAAAAGGATAGTAAACCTATAGCTCTTAAACGCCTGTAATTCTTATCATTAACACTAAGTTCAGTAGCATCAGTTTCATATAGAACCTCCTCCTTCTCCTCAACCTCTTCATCAATTTTTGGAGTTTCACTATCCTTTGAATCATTTAACAAATAGATCCCAAAACCTTATTGGAGTAACAAGTATAAATAGTATATCATATCCAATTATGAGTACACTAAATTATGCTTAGAACCCCTTTCACTACACCAGCCTTAATCCTATCATCATTAGAGGTTTGGAAGAGATATTTAACTAATTCTGCTTCTTCAGAGGATACATGTCTCCCCCTACGAAGGTAAACTCTACGCATAGTTTCCAATGCGGATTCTAATTTAAGTTCGTAAGACTTCCCCACAAGAGCTTTTGAGTATATTGTGAATGGGGGGACATCTTCATAAACATATCCAAAGAGATGAGAAAAGATGCCTATACGTTTACCAGCAAATATTCCACAGTTAATTGATGTTTTAACATGATCACCTATAAAGCTTCCAAGCTTATTCAAACCGGAATCAACAATGGAATCTTCAATTCTAACACGTATATTCCCATAAGTATTCTTCAAATCACTTGTAACCGTGAAAGCAGCTAAATTAACCCATTCACAGACATATGAGTGCCCAACAAAACTTGGATGATACATATTCACATACCCATGCAAAACTGATGCTTCAACCTCCCCTCCAACCCTACAATTACATCCAATATTGCTTCCAGACCTGATCCTAGCCCCAGACAATATTACAGTATTATCACCAATATACGAGGGGCCCTCGATCCTACAAGGCCCAAGAACATTTACATTACGACCAATATACACAGGTCCACTTCTAACATCAATATTAACGTTCCCCTCAACCCTAGAACCTTCACCAATATAAAGATTCGATTTAGACCCGTAAATTATTGCACGATCATCCAATTCACCATTAATCCCATGTACTGTGAACCCCTCTCTGAGAAGATCCTCATTCAACACGATAATATCCCAAAGATTTCTTATGAGCATACCACTAACATCATATACGCTACACTCTCCATGGAGAGGTCTAAATTTATCTGACTTTACAACACCATCATCAGATTTAGAAAGAATATCTTCAAGCAGTTTTCCATGAATCTTAGCTGCAACAATCCCACCACCATCAAAAAGCATAAAATACGTATTCTTAGCAGCAAAAGACATTATTAAATTCAAATTCTTAACCGTTGGAATTAGTCGGGAATTAACCATTAAAACATCATCATACCCATCAACACAATTAATCTTCAAACCGCTAAACCTAACCCTCAAAACATCAACAAGATAACTCCTAACATAAAAGATAACCTCTGAATTAAAGAATCTCGAAACAACTTCAAAAATACTGTGAAAACCAAGCTTCAACTCTGCAACAGCCCTCATGGAAACCAATGGATTGAGAAATTTATGAAACTCATCCTCAAACAATAAAACTCTCATAAACACCAAACCAATAAGTAATAGCAAAACAAGATAAAAGGATTCCTAAATTTAATGGAGGTAAATTAACCCGAAACATTTAGTACATAAAGGGGCAATATATTCAGTTCATAAATATTATTAAACAATTGAATCAAACACTTTAAAACCATTTAACTAGATAGATAATATTGAGGGCAACTTGAAAAGGGTGTATTAACTTTGAGTAATAGGATAGTATTCATAGGGCATGTTTCAATAGACAAAGTAAAGAATATTTATGGTGAAAGAGAACAACCTGGAGGAGCTGCACTATATGCAGCTATAGCTGCAAAAACATTATATGAAGATGTTGGGATAATATCAGCAATAGGAAAAGACTACAAGTATAAAGATGTACTAAAAATGTTCAGTAGTAGAGTTATAAAGGAGGTTAATGTTCCATCAACATATTTTGAGATAAATTATGATGAAAAATGGAATGCAAAATATGTAAAAGCAAGGATAGGTGCTGGGAGGTACGTTAAAGCTGAAACTATACCAGTACACTGGATGACTAGGAAAACCCTATTCCATATTGCACCAATGACTCCAAGCAAAGTTGAAAGGATAATTGACAAAATCAAGATGTATACTCCGAAATCAATGATATCAGTAAATAGCTGGGATGGATACATGAAAGATGGAAAACAGAGGAAACATTTAATCAGCATAATGGGGAAAGTGGACATAATGGTATTAAATGAAGCTGAAGCAAAACTCCTAGCGAGAACAAGCACTTTAACCCAAGCATTAAATCAATTGAAATGTAAAATGCTTGTGGTAACTTTAGGATCCCTTGGAGCTATAGTTAAGATGAATGGAGAAAGCATAATGATACCAGCATTGACAGGTATGGATCTAAAGATAGTGGATACAACTGGAGCTGGAGATACATGGTGTGGAGCATTCCTAGCTGCATACAAGACTACTGAAGACGTAACTAAATCAACAATTACAGCATCTCTAATAGCTACAATAAAATGTACTGGATGGGGATTTGAAGAATTATTGAAATTAAAGTTTCACTCAATAGACGATGTCGTAAAACATGTGTTGAAACTTAAAGAAAGACCAAAACAGAAAAGTTTAATTGAATATTTCAAGAAGGGTTAGATTTAAACTTCCCATAAATACGCCAAAGCTCATCAACAACGGGTTCAGAGACTTCTAAAACAGAACCATCACTCTTAACAATCTTCCAACCCGACTCTCGATTAGTAAATCTCCCAATAATTGAAGCCTTAATCCCATTATCCCTCAAAACATTAACAATAGATTCAGCATAATCTGGTTTAGCTGAAATTAAAAGTGCACCGGAACTTATGGTTTTCAATGGATCCACACCTAGAACTTCACATATAAGTTTAGTTTCCTCATTGACTATGACTTTATCCTCATACAATATGAAGCCAAGAGAAGAAGCTTGAGCCATTTCCTGAAGACCTCCAAGAACCCCTCCCTCCGTTGGATCATGCATGGAAGTAACTCCACCAACACCCACAGCCAATTGTGCATCTTTCAAAACACTAAGCAAATTGATGTAACCCAAAGCTCTATCAATAACATCCCTAGGAACCTTATCTATGAGGAAATCGTAAAATTCATTGGCAAATATGAATGTCCCCTCAATACATGCACCCTTGCTCAAAATTATCAAGTCACCAGGCTTTGCACCTCTAGTAGTTACAACTCCCCCCTTTGAAACTTCACCAAAAGCTGTGGAGATAAGTATTGGTCTATCAAGTTTAGGGGTAACCTCGGTATGGCCACATACAATCATAACCCCAAGCTTCTTAGCAGCATCATCTATCTCTCTAGTTATAGAGTCAAGTAGATTTTCATCAAAATTTTCTGGGAGAAGTATAACCATGGAAACCCATTTTGGAATAGCCCCTCTAGTAGCCACATCATTGGTGCTAACACAAATTGAAAGCCAACCAATATGCTTTGATGCTCCAGTAATGGGATCTGAATGCACAACTAAAACCTTATCCTCAAAATCAATTACAGCTGCATCTTCACCAATGGATGGTTTAACTAAAACCCTCTCATCAACAACACCAATCCTACTAAAAACATACTTCTCAAGAATGCTAGGTGGAACTTTCCCAAGATAACCCAATTCAACCACCAACCATAATACCACGTCTACCAATACCAACACATATAATGGATGAAACTATTAAGCCTATAAGCATCTGCATGAAATTGAATGGAACCTCAACCAATGCAGCCCAACCATAAGATAAAACGTAAAACTCGTATAGGAAGTAGCCTAAAATCATAATTGACCCTCCAATCAGACAAGATAAAGCCATTGAAAGATAACGTAGATCAACCTTAACGTAAATGTATATGAAGATTATGAGTAGAAGTACTGATGATAAAATCCAAAACATGCTTGGAATACCAACACTCACAGTTCCATAACCTAGAAGAGGAAATCCAAAGGAGAATTCAGATGACCCGGAATAGTAGTTTAATCCTACGTGTAGGAGGGAGGAGAATATGATTATTGCAATTATTGATGATGAAACTAAACCAATAAAGTTACGTTTAAACCTCAATCTATTAAGAAGCGAGTATACAAGACCAACAACAAACCCCTCAAGACCCTTAATAATCAATGTTCCAGGAGCATACCAAAAGTATCCTAGAATTATATCAGCCATAGCTGATCCTAACCCTCCAGCAAAAGCTCCAACAATTGGGCCAAAAAGTATAGCTGAAACATAAACTCCAATTTCACCAAAATTGAAGTATCCATGAGTCTCATAAATGTATAATTGAAACATTGAAGTTAATATGCAAGTCAATGCAGCCATAAATCCAGTAATTGAAACACGCTTAGCTAAAGACATAATCATACACTCATAAATGAAGTGGATATTTTAGTATATAAAGGT
>JANZKA010000014.1 GCA_025060975.1 Candidatus Culexarchaeum nevadense | reverse complement strand
TAAATCCAGATGGAAGCGTGGGAAGTGTTGGAGGAGTATTGGAGAAAGCTATAGCAGCAGCAAAAAGTGGATGCAAATTATTCCTAGTTCCAAAAGGGCAATCCAACATCCCCATACTCAAACCCATAGAGAAAACTATTGGAAATGTGAAGATAATCACATACCAGTACACAATAATAAACTTAGAAAGCCACCTGAAGAACTATGGATTCCAAGTGAAAGTTGTGGAAGTTGAAAACATAAATGATGTTGCAAGATACATGCTGGGTGAAAAGACATGAACATGAGCATCCTACTAAATAGGATTATTGAGAAATCCAGGGCTAAAGCCCTAAAAATGCTAATGGAAGCAAAATCCACAAGTATAATTCTAAGTGAAGAAGAAGGTTGGAAGATAGACTTAGAATTGGAAGAAGAAATATTATTGGAGGTTAAGAGAAACCTCCAAAACTTCACATTCATAGGTGAAGAAACTGGGAAAAGTGTTTACGGTTCTGGAAGCCCAATAATAATAGTAGACCCATTAGATGGGAGTACAAATGCCTATAGAGGGTACCCAATATACTCCACATCCATAGCCATAGCCGAGGAAGGCAACCTAAACAGCATAATATGCGGAGCAGTAGTAAACATAGTGACTGGAGACACCTTCATTGGAATCAGAGGGTTTGGAGTGGAATTAAATGGGAGAAGAGTTAAACCAAGCAATGTAGAGAAGATAAGTGAAGCACTAATAGCAGTAGACTTGAATGTTAGAGGAAAATATACAGAGCACCTTGAAAAAGTTAAACCAGTTATAGTTGAAGCTAAACACGTGAGATTCATTGGAACAGACGCCCTAGAAACATGCTTTGTAGCTGCAGGGATATGTGATGCCTTCATAGATTTGAGAGGCGCATTAAGGTTAACAGACTTTGCAGCAGCATGCTTCATGGTTAAAGAAGCTGGAGGAATTGTGCTAAATGAATGGGGAGGGGAATTCAACCCAGAATTCCAAGACAATATAAGAGCAAAATACATTGCATCATGCAACAGGAAACTTGCAAATGAAATTATGGTGAAAATTAGGGGAAACTCATAGAAGTTCACATATAGCTCTAGCCAAAGCAGTCCTCGCAGTTAAAACCATAAATCCAAACCCCCTCAAAACATCCCTCTGCTCAAGAGTATACCCAATACAATCCATAATTACAAGTTTTACATCATCACCCATAAGCCTACCACCCAAAACCTTGAAGTCACCTAGATTAGAAGTGTATGGTGATATTGGATACACATGTAAATCCCTAAACAATCCACCCCACTTAACCCTAGCATAATCCACCTGCTCAACAGCTGGAATCAATATGGCAACTCTCCCACCATAAACTATGCTTGAAGCCAACCCCCTCAAAACCCTCTCAGGATAAACCACTGGTTTAGATGATGGGTAATCTGGAAATTCGCCTGAACACAATATTCCAATAACATCCACATCCCCCTCAAGTTTTAATATGCATTTCCCCACCAACGGTATAACCCTCTCCTTGGAAACCTTAACTTCAACACCACTTCTAAGCCTAGTCACATAAACAGTTTCCCCAGATCTAGGTTTAAGCTCTCCAATCTCATCTAACTTCAATTCATCAAGAGCTCCAGCCTCCAAAATCTCTACTCCACTGGGAAGCAACCTAGACAAGTCGCTGGTAACATCAACTCTTGGAGACTGCCCAATAGTTACAAGGCCAACTTTAACCATCAAACACCCCCACCATACTGCTTAAACCACAATCTACCATCAGCAGCTTCAATTGGAATATCATCCCCGAAAACTGTACGTATAAATTCAGTTTGACATGGATATCCTATGGCAGTATAAACCTCCACCCCTCCAACACCAACCTTGAAGATCTGTGAAGAGAGGGTTGTAGAGGATAATAGGGCTATGAGTGGACTACCCACTATTGGTGGGTGGCGGCATATGGAGTATGGACTTGGACCATGAAAATGATCTCTACTAAACCCCATAAGGACATCTACACTAAACTTTTCAACCCCCCTGAGGAGCATCCTCCCACGGGTATATCTCACAAGTGTCTGTTGCCTAACGAGAAACTCCAATTCATTACGGACATCTGGATTAACGTGGAAAAGGTAATGGTTTGATCTGCAATCAGGCTCTTTAACCTCCCAAATGTATGGTGTAAATCCAGCTTTCAACTCCACAATCACAATCCTCTCACAGTCGGAGAGGAAGAGATTTGAGAAAGCATTAAACTGGCTTCCAGATATAAACTTTAAAGCTTCATCAACACTACCACACTCTTCAAGTATCCTCCTAATAATCACTGGTACACTCATCCCTTGAGCAAGGGTTGGATCTATAAGTTGCTGTGGAGTTGCAGTGTTAAAGGCTATTAAACCATGCTCATTAACCCCCTGATACCAGCAAACACTCCCAGCAGTTACAACACCAATAAACCTATTATAGCCATCCAACTTGGAGTATGATAAGACTTGTGGATGAATTCTCCTAAAACCTAAATCCCTATTCTTCATCAACATTACCGAGCCATCAGAAGTAAACCCACTGGGAATAGCGAATGCCGTACACCCATCCATGAAAAGTTTATCCACACTCAAACCGAAATCCAAAGCTAAAACTTCATAAACACTTAAACCAGCACCTTTAGCAATCCCCTCAGCCTCCTCAAGGAATCTTTGGGGAACATACTTGATCTTAGCTTCATTAACCTTCAAATAATCTTCAACCTTCAACTCCAATATCTCCAAAAGACTTTTAATGAGATTCAACCTATACCTTAAAGCTCCAGCCTCCCTAACCCCCCTCTCAAAACCCTGATCGAAAGGTGAAGTCATAATTAAATTTATCCAGAAAGAATTATTTAATATTTGCCGGTAAAGTTAACTTTAAATTCAACCCTCCCAAAATAAGTTTATACAAACTTACCCCACTGGGAGTTGAGCAATCTATATGAGTGAGTGGCATGCTCTAGAGCTGAATGAAGTTTTAAGGAGACTTGAAACAAACTTAAATGGACTTTCACCACAAGAAGCCAGTAAAAGGCTGGAGAAGTATGGATACAATGAGCTTAAAGAAGTTAAGAAGAGAACTGCACTACAAATGTTCCTAGACGAATTCAAAGATGTCTTCGTACTACTCTTAATAGCAGCAGCAATATTCTCAGCAATAATAGGGTACTGGGAAATACTACATGGAGGAGAATTCATGGAAACATTTGCAGATACAATAACCATACTAGCCATAGTATTCCTATGCGCAGTAACTGGATTCATACAAGAGTATAGAGCTGAAAAAGCTTTAGAAGCATTAAAAAAGATGGCTGCACCAAAAGCCAGAGTTCTACGTGGAGGAGTGGAAATGACGATACCAGCAAGAGAGCTAGTTCCAGGAGACATAATAATCCTCGAAGAGGGGGATAGAGTTCCAGCAGATGCAAGGATAATAGAGGCAATTGAACTGAGAACCAATGAAGCAATACTCACAGGGGAATCAACACCAGTACAAAAAGAGCCCACCATACTCAAAGCTGAAACACCAGTATCAGATAGAAGGAACATGATTTACTCAGCTACACACGTAGTTCATGGCAGAGGAAAAGCTGTAGTAGTAGCCACAGGAATGAACACAGAGTTTGGGAAGATAGCTGAAATTGTTCAAACCATGGAAGAAGAGGATACACCACTAAAAAGGAAGCTAGATGCCTTCGCAGGGAAAATAGCTAAACTAGTAGTGGGAGTATGTGCACTAATATTCCTAATAGAGGCAGTGGAAGTAGCCATACAAATGAAATTTGAAGTGGAAGGATTCATACAAGCCTTCATGTCCTCAATAGCCTTAGCCATATCAGCAGTACCAGAAGGGCTCCCAGCAATAGTAACCATAGCATTAGCCCTAGGAGCTAGAGAACTAGCCAAGAGGAATGCCATAGTCAGAAAGCTTTCAGCAGCAGAAAGCCTAGGCTCAGTAACAGTAATATGCTCAGATAAAACTGGAACCATAACCAAGGGGGAAATGACTGTTAGAAGAATATACGTGGATGGAGAATACATAGAAGTTACAGGCGTTGGATATGAGCCTAAGGGAAGCTTTAAACGTGGAAATGAAATCATAAACCCAGAAGGAGACCTAGAACTCCTACTAAGAATAGGAGCTCTATGCAACAATGCAAAGCTAGTTAAAAGTGAGGGTGGAAGCTCATGGAGCATAATGGGAGACCCAACAGAAGGAGCACTAATAGTTGCAGCTGAAAAGGCAGGTTTAAGTAAAACGGAACTCGAAGCGGAATACCCAAGAATATGGGAAATACCATTCTCATCAGAAAGGAAGAGGATGACAACAATACACAAAACACCATGGGGTGAAATCCACGCATACATGAAAGGTGCACCAGAAATAGTACTGGAAAGATGCAACAGAATACTGGAGAATGGTAGAGTAAGAGAGATAACTGAAGACGATAAAACGAGGATACTCAAAGTAAACGGGGAAATGGCATCCAACGCTCTAAGAGTTCTAGCCATGGCCTACAAGCCCCTCCCAAACAACATAACAACCTACAATGAAGAATTAGAATGGGAAATGATATTCGTTGGATTAGAGGGGATGATAGATCCACCAAGAGAAGAAGCCATAGAAGCCAACAAACTATGCCAGAAAGCTGGAATAAAAACGGTAATGATAACTGGAGACCACAAACTCACAGCCATAGCCGTAGCCAAGGAAGTGGGAATATACAGAGATGGAGATATAGCCCTCACAGGAGAAGAACTCGATAAGATGAGCAATGAGGAATACGATAAAATCGTGGAGAAGGTGACAGTCTACGCTAGAGTCTCACCACTCCACAAGTTAAGAATAGTGGAAGCATTGAAGAGGAAGGGGCATATAGTGGCCATGACTGGAGATGGTGTAAACGATGCACCAGCAATAAAAGCCGCAGACATAGGGATAGCCATGGGGATAACTGGAACAGACGTAACCAAAGAAGCTGCAGACATGATACTCACAGACGACAACTTCGCCACAATAGTTAGAGCAGTAGAATATGGCAGAGTAATATACGATAATATCAGGAAGTATGCCAGATTCCTACTAGCATGCAACTTCGACGAGCTAATTGTAGTGGGATCCTTCGCAATACTTGGAGGAATATTTGGACCAGAACTATTCCCACTACCACTACTACCAGCCATGATACTATGGATAAACCTAGTAACAGATGGGGCCCCAGCAATAGCCTTAGCCACAGATCCACCAGACGTAGACGTCATGAATAGACCCCCAAGAAAACCAGAAGAAGGAATACTCCACGGAATGCTAGCATTCATAATAGCATCCTTCACACTACAAGCCACAGGAACAATACTAGTCTTCTGCCTAGAATACTATATCTGGCCTTCACATCCATGGAACTTCCCATGGGGGATAGATGAAGAAGCAAGACTCCTAACATACAGAGAAGCAACCACAGCAGCCTTCGTACAAGCAGCACTATTCGAGCTATTCGTAATATGGAATTGCAGATCAGAAAAGCATAGTGTTTGGAAGATGGGTAGAAGAGCATTCCAAAACAGATTCCTCGTACTTGGAGTTATAATCTCCATGACATTAACCCTAGCCATAACATACATACCCATCACACAACAACTATTCCACTTAACAGCAATGAACGCTAGAGATCTAGCATACATATTTGGGGTAGCAAGCTGGGGTCTACTAGTACTACCAGAACTATTCATGGGTAGAAAGATACTGAAATGGCACTAGAGGAGCGTAATCTTACACTCCCCTCAAAATCATTCTGCATTTGTTGTTTCCTTGTGTTATGCATTCTTCTTCTATGCATTCTACTTCTCTGTTTAATAGTTTGCTGTAGTATCCTTCAATTAATCCTCTTATAAGTGATGATTTAACTCTCCTACCAGCCTCCAAATTAATCTTACACTCAACACAATCATAAATGTGATATTCAACTTCCAGAGGGGATAAGCATTTCTTCACATTTTTAAGGGTGCCGTAACCTGTAGCTGTGAAGAGTTTTTCAGCAATCTTCAACATATCTTCAAAGTTTAGCTTCATGCTTTTTCTATGAGATTCACAGTAGCTTTCCCCCATCTCTCTACCAATAATGTAGAGCATCATTTGTGGTGCAACTTTAAGGTTCTCCCAAATAGCATTTATAAGTGATTTTAAAGCTGACTCTCTGAGAATCACCACTCTCTCACCATAAATCTTTGGAATAGCATATGGAAATACTTCCACAGTCTCAACATCTGAAGGTTGAATTTCAACGTTTCGCACATACTTAACTCTTCTAATTTCATGTTCAATAGCCTTTAGGTCGCCCACTCCACTGGAATCTATAAATATGATCATGCTAGTATTGCTATTGAAAACTTTTATTATTGGTATACTCCATTTCACCATTATCTCAGCAATATCCCTCAAAACGCCTATAGCATATTTCGCTTCAAAACTGAATTCAATGAGTATTGTAGCTATCCTCCCACCTTCACAGGTAGCTATGGGTATAGGTTCAAAGCTCAATTCCACGTGCAAAATATTGGAATAGAACTATATAAATGTTACCATTTTTTTGCAGGTAATCAAGTTTAGAAAACAATTTAAATAGAATGGGTAATATGGTATGCAAGGTGGTGAAACGTTTTGGATGTATATGAAGCTATAGTTAAGAGGAGGAGTATTAGAAAGTTTAAGTCAGACCCCATTCCAAATGAGGCTTTGATGAAAATTCTGGAGGCAGGTAGACTTGCACCATCAGCTGGTAATCGTCAACCATGGCACTTCATAGTGGTTAAAGATAAGGAGGTTAAGGAAGCTTTAATGAAAGCTTCTAGGAACCAGAAATTCGTAAGTGAAGCAGACACAGTCATAGTTATACTTGGAAATCCTGAAGAGTCTCCAAGATGGTATATGCAAGACCCAATGATAGCAGCTCAAAACATGGTTCTACAAGCCACAGAACTTGGATTGGGAACATGCTACATTGGAGCATTCGATGAAGGGGAAGTTAAAAGGATACTATCAATACCAGAAAACCTTAAAGTTATATGTCTACTCCCCATAGGATTCCCAGATGAATCTCCACCACCAAAACCAAGAAAACCATTATCACAGATAACATCAATGGACAGGTATGGAAATCCACTAAAAATTTAAAGGTTGAGTAAAGCTTAAAGGTAAGCGATAAGCCATGGTGGACATTAAAGCAATAGCTAGAGAAACCCAGAAAACCATTAAACTATACTTAGAAGACCCATACATGAAGGAATTGAAATGCAAAATAATCAATGTATACTGGGAGAAGGGTGGCAAAGCATACCTAACTCTAAACAAAACCATATTCCATCCACGTAGTGGAGGGCAAGACTGTGATTTAGGATGGATACAAAACCCCGAATACAAACTCCAAATACTAAAGGTTTTAGATGTAGAGGATGTTGTGGTACATTACTGCAAACTACAATATGGAGATTCCGGGAGAATTAAAGCCAACTCAGATGTGAAATGCATACTGGATTGGGATAGAAGATATAAAAACATGAAACTCCACACAGCAGGACACATACTTGATTACGCTGTAGCTAAAGTTTATGGCAGACTAGTGGAAACCGTGAGTGCAAACCACAGCCCTCCAAACGCATACCTAGAATATAAAGCCAACCCCCCAACCAATGAAATGCTCAAAACAATAATTGAAGAAGCAAACAATATTGTTAGGGAAAATAGAGAAGTGAAATGGATTTGGGTTGAATATGAAAAACTTACTGAAATAGCTTTCAACGCACCAAACCTAGCCAGACTACCAAAATCCGAAAGGTATAGAGTTGTCATAATAGATGGGGTAAACGGAATACCATGTACAGGAACCCATGTCTCCAAGACTGGAGAAATAGGGGAAATAATCGTTACTGGAATAGAGCCATCAACCATGGGATTCAAATTACATTACAACACAAACTAGCCAGATAAATTTAAATTTACATTAACCAAACATGTATATCCAGCCATGCAGAAAATCATCCTAATACCAAAACTTTCAGGGAAAATTGAGGAACAATACGATGTAATAATAATTGGTGCAGGGATAGCTGGCTCCACAGCCGCAATATACACTGCAAGACAAGCATTAAAAACACTACTAATAGACAAAGTTGGAATTGGAGGAAACCTACTAATAACACATAACATAGAAAACTACCCAGGATACCCATCTATAAGTGGATTAGAACTTGCAGAAAAACTGGAAATACAATTGAAGAAACTGAATGTGCCAATAGTATTCGAAGAAGTTAAAGATGTAAATTTAACTGAGGACAACCTATTCCAAGTTAAAACCACACTTGAAAAAACTTATAAAGCTAGAGCATTAATAGTGGCCACAGGAGCCGAGCACGCTAAACTTGGAATACCCGGAGAGAAGGAATTCCTTGGTAGAGGGATAAGCTACTGCGCCACATGTGACGGCCCACTATTCAAAGGTAGAAATGTAGCTGTAATAGGCGGAGGAAATACAGCTGCAACCTACGTTGAATACCTATCAAACATATGCAAAAAGGTATACTGGATACACAGGAGAAGAGAGTTTAGAGCAGAACCACACCTACAAAAAATAGCTTTATCAAAAATGAATGTGGAAAAATTAACACCATACAAACCAATAAGATTTGAAGGAGTAGAGAAGCTGGAGAAGATCATACTAGAAAACTTAGAAAACGGAGAACAAACAACATTAAACGTTGAAGGGGTTTTCATAGCCATAGGACAAAAACCAAACACGGAATTCCTAAAAAACCTACCAATAAAACTCAAAGAGAATGGATATATAGAAGTAGATGAGAGAATGAGGACCAACGTAAAGGGGGTATGTGCCGCTGGAGATGTAAATGGAATAGAGAATCAATACATAGTGGCTGCTGGGCAAGGGGCAACTGCAGCCCTAACAATAGCAAGATACCTTAAAACTGGAGAGTGGCAATAAAAATAACATAATGTATAATAATGTATATATGTATGGAAGATAACATATATAGCACACTTTACTATATCAAGGGTGAATTACATTGTATAAAAAATTTGAAGTTGTACCATCATTGTATATTCCAGGTAAAGATATAACTGTCTTACACGTGGAATTCCTTGAAGAAGCATTAGAAGCTGTAGGCGTATTAAGAGATTTAACAGCCATAATAGCCATGAAAGGAATCTCAATACTAAAAATCCATTTCACAGGTCTCTATGCAACAATATTCCTAGACACCACGGGGAAAAGCCCAAAAGAGGTGGAGGAAACAGCAGAAGCATTGATCAAGGGGGTTAAGTTCATAAAGAAAGTGGATATACAAATACCTGAAGTAAAGGGATTTGCAATAGACAAAACAGTCATACCGACATTCTTCAATGAAAGAGCTATCATACTAAGGGAATCCGCATTTAAATCCATAATTGAAGGTATTTTTAAGAGTTTAAAGGTTGTACCACAAACAGTACTATACATTATTAGTAGAGAGATGGGGGAGAATTTTTTCAAAAGACATGTGGAAACCATGGGGGTCATGGATAAAAGAAGTTACGCATTAATTGCTGAACAAATCTTCCGAGGAATAGGCTTCGGTATACCTGAAAACGTGAAAATGGATTTGGAGGGGGGAGAGGTCGAATACATTGTTTATGATTGTGTTGAGTGTAAGATTAATTTGGAGGCTGGTAGGAGAGTTAAATCATCACTTATAAGAGGATTAATTGAAGGATACTACAGCAAACTATTAAACAGAGAAGTAGAATGCATAGAAGAAGAATGCATAACACAAGGAAATGATAAATGTAGAATAAAGATAAAAGCTGTTTAAGTTGTGGTCTTTTCCTTCTTTATGTAATCCATTAGCGTTCTCGTTGTTCCTGAGCTTAGGATTTTCTGTATATTTACCCCTAAGGGTTCAAGTATTCTTGATGTTGCGGGTATAACTTGATTTGATATGTAGTATTCGATGTCTAACTCATTTTTTGATGCTAACTGATATGGTTTTGCCTTCTCATATAGTTTCCCGCTACCAAGGGTTATAATATATCCTACTTTGTCTCCTAGGGTTAATGTGTACCCCTTCTCCATTAACATTTTTGCTGCTTGTACATGTGGTGCTCTAACCTCGTATTCCTCTAAGTCTTTTGTCAATGTCTTCCATATTATGTATTCCTTTAATGGTTTCTCCCCCCTCCTCATCCCATTAATGTATTCCTTTATGTATTCTATGGCCTTCCCTGTTCCTCCACCACGCATTATTATTTCCAAGACCCCTTCTTGAGCTTTCTTGGCTACTTCAGCCCAATCTCCCCTCACAACTTCTAACCCCACAAAGTCTAGTTTCCCATTCTCCATTAATCCACAATATCTCTTCTTAGCTTCTGTGAATAGTATTCTCACGTATACTTTGTCTACTCTTGCTTCAAATCCCAGCTCTCCCTCCACCCTCTTTACAAGTTTCTCCACCTTTTCAGGTTCATACTTCACGAATATGCTGTCTGTATCTCCATATATCACCTTCAAGTTTAATTCTTCAGCCATCTTTAATGCACTAGATATTAAGCTTCTACCCCAAGCAGTCACAGCCTCCGCCACTTGCTTAATGTACCATCTAGCACCAGTCCACCCAGCATACCCATACATGGCATTAGATATCACTTTTATAGCTTTCTGTCTTGCATCCAACACTTTATATAATGGGTCTTCTTGTGTGATGTTCTTTAGCTTCTCTCTAATTGTGCTCCTAGCTTCCATCAGCGATTTCAATACATCTCTATAGAAGCCTGGAGGCTCCCTCCTAAATCTATGTCCAACTTCAGGTGCAATGTATACTCCACATTCAGGTTCAGCTTCTTCTGGTGGTATATATGTGTCTGGGGATACATTGTATTTCAACATTATACTTGGATACATACTTCTAAAATCTATTACAGCTACATTTTCATGAAGGCCTGGTTTTGGCTGTAAGACTATGGCTCCAGCATATGGCTGGTATGATATCTCTCTCCTCTTTGGAACAAGCTCCCCCATTTCATGTGCCTTCCTTATAAGGAACCATTCTACTCTAAACCCTACAGCTGCTGTCCCAACGAAGTCTAGTGGTAAACCAACCAGTTGAGATAATTGTATTGCAAAATCTGATATGGCTTTATAAATTCCCATAACTCTCTTAGCATTCTTCATGGAATACTCTATCAGTTCCCCCCTCTTCGAAGGGTCTTTCCAGTAATCTTGAACTTCATATTCCTCTATAATTTCAGAGGCATCCATAACACCGAGGTATTCAGCTATGTTCTCTAGACTTTTAACTTTCACTTCCTGGAATTCTTCTGCATAATCGAATAAATCTAGGTTTATCCTCCCAGTTATGGATATATGGCCATATAGACTTGTATGTGGCTCCCCCCTCTGCCTATCTATGGATAATTTCACCCTATTTCTCTTCGCTCGCTCCAGTAAGTATGGTATTATCCTGGCATTAGAACCATAGCTAACTATTATATCTGGGTCATATTCATCCACGTATCTTGTGAACTCCACGATGATTTCAGCATCTGAAGGTTTTTCATCCCCCTTTGCTATGAAGTTCTTCTCAACCCCCTCACAACTTAATGTTGAAATTATAATTACCGGGTCTCGTTCAGGTTTAGGTGAACCAGCTTCCCCCATACAAGTGATCCATAATGCTAAAACTTTGAGGTTTGGTGTTAACTCTTCCTCCACGTTTCTGGGGGGTGCTGTAGCCAAGTATACTTCATCCACCTTCACTCCCCCATATCCCTCAGCTTTTTCGCATTCCACTTCAATCCAACTGCAAGGTTTTATCCCCATATCTATCAAATATCTAAGTGTGAATCTAATGTCATCTCCATAAACTTCTGTTACTCCACGTACCCTTTTCACATCTTTCGCTATTTCACCTACTTCATCTGGCTTTCGACATACAATCTTCACAGCCTTAACTGGCTTACCAAATATCTTCATGTCTTGTGGAATGCAATCCAATACCCCTTTAACCTTTAATTTCAAAATTTCCCTTAAAACCTCTTCTAGGGAATTCTCTGATACCGTGGCATAGAAGTATGGTTTAAAATTTCTGTCTACTACCAAAATTCTCTTATTGTCTTCTCCTATCCCCCACATCCATATTTCTGGGGTTTCAGCTTTCTCCTCATAATTTAAGTCTAGTAACCAGAATTTTACTTTCAATTTACATCAAATAAGATTTCAATTCCCCTTCCCTAAAATCTTTCTATTCACATAATCCTGATATGCGCCAACCTTCAATAGGTATTTACCGTAATTCACCAGTTTCATCATTACATTTGCAGCTCTTTCAGGTGATGGGTATGCTGGCACCCCATACTTATCGAATTTCATTCTCACCAGCTTTGCCATTTCAGCTTCCCCAACATCACATACCACTACAGGCTTCTTTATACCCCTTATAACCTCCATCATCTTATCCTCATATCCAGCTTCCAATGTGGGTATATGGTGTAGTGGGAATATTATTATCCCATCAAATTCATCAGCTTGCCCCACTATCTCCAGTGTCTTGATAAACATCTCCGTTGTAGCTACACCAGTTAAGTCTATTGGGTTCTCTATAGATGCAAAATCCGGTATAACTCCATCTTCCTTTAATTTCCTCAATTTCTTTAGGGTTTCCTCCCTTGGCTTCTCCACTTTTCCACCTAAGATTTCTACAGTATCTGAAGCTATAACCCCCATTCCACCTCCATCTGTCACTATGGCTATCCTCTCCCCCCTTGCTGGTATTTGATTCACGAATGCCTTAGCTAAATCCATCATTTCCTCCATGGTTTCAGCCACTATAACTCCAGCTTGTTTTAGAGCTGCTGTGAATACTTGATGTGAACCAGCTAATGCACCTGTATGTGAAGCTGCAGCTCTAGCTCCAGCAGTCGTTCTCCCAACCTTCAATGCTATTATTGGTTTAATCTTAGTGGTTTCCCTAGCCACTTCATAGAATTCCCTCCCCCTCCCTATACTTTCAAGGTATAATAGTATAACATCAGTCTTATCATCTCTAGCTAAATACTCCACTAGATCAACTTCATCTACATCACATCTATTCCCGTGACTTATGAATTTACTTATTCCAAGCCCACTTCCAGCCATATAATCCAGTATTGCAGCTCCAAAAGCTCCACTCTGAGTTATGAATGCTATCCTCCCAGGTTTAGGTCTAGGTGTAGCAAGTATTGGCGCCCCCTCAAGTATCTTTGATACTTCCAGGAATATTGTGTCTACACCACTATATGCATCGTAGATTCCAACACAATTTGGCCCTATAACCCTAATATTATTTCTACGAGCTATCTCCACAACTTCCTGCTCCAGCCTAGTATTCCCAACTTCACTAAACCCACTACTTATTATTATTGCACCCTTAACCTTCGCTTCACCACACTCCTCTAAAACCTTTGGCACTATTGCTGCTGGAACTGAGATTACTGCTAAATCCACTAGCCCCTCCAATTCCAATACACTCTTATAGCATTGTACCCCCAATATCCTCCTAGCATTTGGATTTACTGGGTATACCTCCCCCTTAAAGCTTCCTGAAATCATATTTTCCAAGAAGTTTCTAAGTATTACGTGTCCAGGTCTCCCAACATCTCTAGATGCCCCTATTATTGCAACCCCCCTTGGATTGAAGAAGAAGTCCAAAGTAACCCCCCATTAAATCTAGTTACCTCAAATTTAAGTTTTGCCCTTAACATTGGTTTCAGAATGGTAAAGGTTTTATATTTGTTCAATCTACATATTCTTAAGCGTCAACCATGCTACAGCGGTATTGGAGGTGAGTAAAACCATGTCTAAGGCTAAGAAGGCAGAGAAGGAAGCTGAGGCGGCTGGGGAGCCGGCTAAAAAAGAGGAAACTCAGAGGAGATCAATGCAAAGCAACGTTATACTTGTGGGGAAGAAGCCCATAATGAACTATGTATTGGCATGCATAACCCAGCTTAGCGGTACAGGCAAGGAAGTTGAATTGAAAGCTAGAGGTAGAGCTATAAGTAGAGCTGTAGATGTAGTTGAAATCTTGAGGAATAGATTCATAACAGACTTAAAAGTTAAGAACATTGAAATCGGCACCGAGACAGTGACAGCTCAAGACGGCTCCCAAGTCAATGTAAGCGCCATAACAATAAAGATTTCCAGGTAAACCCAGCACGCCCAAGCAAACACTCCCCCCACAAATTTCTTTATACACAAAGTTTTTCTATTACCATTACATCAAATTATTGTCGTAGGCTGTTATCAATGAGTGTAGATCTAGATAGTTATCTAAGCATGATTGAGGGGTTCCTAGCATACCTAGAAGATCTAGCTAAGGATTTGCCTGAAGAAGATAGAAAATGGATTGAAGATTACCGCTCCAAACTTTCAAAACTCTATGATAAAGCTAAGGAAACCGGGGATCCAAGAATAGTTGCTGAATGCCTCTCCATAATAAGGGTAGTTGTGGATAAACTCGTTTATGGAAGCCTAGACCCAGAAGCTCCACCACTAGATTTAGCATCAAAAATCCTTGGAAATCTAGGTTACAATGTTAGATGGGTTAATAGTTCAAGGTTAAACCTACCCTTTGATCTGCTAGCAGTTAGAGGTGGCGGAGTATACCTAGTGAAAGTCCTATTCTCTGAAGGTGGAGATTCCAGTGGATTCCAAAATACATGGCCTAGTGACATTAGATTCTTCTGTGATAGACTTGGAGCTGAACCCATCGTCATGCTCATTTGCAGAGGTGGCGGGGGGTTTGATGCTCTTTTCATGGTTCCACTAATTAATGATGTAACATTCCATGAAGGCAGAATCATAGATGCCACTACATTAGAGGATAAATTCAGCGTTTTCCTAAAATCCCTCGAAGTCAAGGGGCCCCGTTAACCTAAACAAACCATCATTAATTTTTTAAATTTGGATTCATAATCATTTTTTCGGAATCATTTATGAGTGTTGACGATGAAATTTCCGCAATATACCAAGTTTTAAGCAACCCCGTTAGAAGGAAAATCATTGAAATTTTAGGTTTCCGAGGTGGTGCAAGTTTAAGAGAACTTATGGAATCATTAAATACAAGTTCCGGGAGTATATACTACAATATTGAACTACTCGGAGACCTTGTAAAGAGAGATGTTGGTGGAAAATTTGCTTTGACCGACAAGGGGTGGATGGCTTATAGACTTCTCATGGATGGTAGAGAGAAGGTTTCAGAATTTAAATACTATTCTAGGCTTCCCATCCCCCTAAAAGTTAGATCTAAAATTTCAGCAATCCTATTTCCAAGATGGCTCCTCCTCTCACTATATGAAGGTAAAATTCTAAGATTCATAATCCCCCCAATAGTTTTAGCCTTCGGCTTCTTCACATGCTACTGGAGTAATGTTGAATTATGCCTATTTTCAGCTTCATATAAACCTCTACAATGGCCCATATATACTGGTTTAAAATTCCTTTTCTCTTGGATTATAATATACTTCGCCTTTGATTTCCTCCCACTCCTACTTCATGGTAGAGTTGGCGGTAGAGGTATACTACTCTTCGGCTTATCTCTAGCCACAATCCCCCTAACCATAATACCATACATCATGATATCCAGTTTAAACTTCACAATTCAAGGGATTCTAATAATTGGCTTACAATTTTCCTCATGTCTACTAGCTTCAAGCACAGTTTCAGCTGCGAAGGGGCTTAGTCTAGAGAGATCCTTCCTCTTCGCAGTACTCATCGTGTATTTAAATGTGACTTTAAACGTTGTTTTCAGATTTTAGTGATTTCCTTCACAGCCAACTCCATTATAATTCTGTAATCCAATTCCCCAAGTACTTCTCCACTTTTCGATGCAACCCACACAGTATCCACCCCCCTCTTAACCATCTCCCTAGCTGCATCGGTTACCGTGGCATCCTCCGGTATTATGGCTGGAGGTTCTGCAAAATCTATTGCTCTCACCCCTAAGACCTCTCTAAACTCCACCTCCAATTCCTCTGCTAACCCCCTCAATTCCCTCGTCTTTAATAGTATCCATTTAAGTATCCTATGTATTGTAACCATACCAATAGGCTTCCCATCTCTACATATAAGGTATGTATGTCTCCCTGGACAGTAAGTGGCTATTTCCATCAATTTCCACAGAGGGGTTTCAGCATCTATCACATTGGATACTGGCCTCACATATTTTACAGCTTCCTCCCCCTTTAATCGCTGCAAATTCTCAAATTCTTCACCCAAAAATTTACACCAATACTTTTATTTTGTTGACTGTTATTAAATGTTTCCGGAATTTCATGGCTAAATTAACTAGGGTTCAATTGACTAGGATCCTCCGTGGAAAGCTTGGTGTACTAATCCTATCACCACTATTCTCAGCATTCTTCGGGTTTGTTTTGGGATTCGATTTAAAGCAGATAACTGCCTTATCACTTTTCGTTGCAACAGTTCTAGGAGCTCTTCTATACTGGGAATATAAACTGATAATCTCACTTTTCAGCGTCTCCCTACTCTTAGGGTTGGGGGTTATTGACGTGGAGACATTCATCGAATCCGCAGAGTTCAATATAATCCTCTTCCTAGCTGCTGTCAGCATCCTCGTAGCTCCCCTTAAACGTGTGGGATTCTTCAGATGGTTCTCCATAACCATACTTAGACTTTGCAATTTCAGTTTCAAGTGGTTTATGGTTATAATGGCATTTTCCTCAATGATATTCGCATGCCTCATGGCTGAAGTTTCCTCAATAATCTTCATGTCCACCATAGTCTTAGAGTTTGCAGAATTCTTCAACTTCGATCCAGTTCCATCAATCCTCCTCATAATAATGTCCACCAATATTGGTAGTAGTGGTACTGCTCTAGGTAATCCTGTAGGCTTACTCTTAGCTTTCGAAGCTAAACTAAGCTTCTCAGAATTCTTAAGATGGAGCTTCCCCCTCGGCCTCTTATCAATTGCAACTCTCTGCGTCTACTTCACGAGAAAGAGGGGGACATATGTGGCTAAGGCTCAAAGCTCAGTGGACAAAGTTCTACGTGAAAGTGGTGGAACTGTGGATGCAAGTTCATTCGTGGCTGATTTTAGGAAGCTTACCTATGCCATCATAATATTCCTCTTCTCCATCCTAGGAGTAGCTTCCCACAGCTTCTGGGAGCATACCCTTGGTTTGGTTGAGGGAACAATGCTTCTAGGCTTCGGATTTATCGGCACCTCATTATCCCTAATCCTATATAGGGAGGAAGCTAAGGAAATTGTGGAGAGAGAAGTGGATTGGTGGGGTCTACTATTCATAGCTTGCATTTTAGGTGAAGCTGGAGCTTTAAAGTATACTGGCGTCACCGCTAAACTTGCGGAAAGAATCCTTGAAATTACTGGTAGAAGCAACTTTTTAGTATTCATAGCTTTCTCATTGTTCACCTTCACACTTTCACCATTCCTAGACAATATAAGCATAATTGCAACCATAACCCCCATAGCCCTCTCCCTTAAGGGGATTGTGAACATTTATCCCACATGGTGGGGTTTACTCATATCAGCTTGTTACGCTGGTAATATAACTCCACTTGGAGCTGCAGCTAACATAGTAGCTCTAGGGCTACTTGCTGATAGAGGTGTAAATGTGAGTTTAGACGCTTGGATTAAGGAATGTACAGTTCCCACCATCATAGCATACTCAATTTCAATTTTCATCCTCATCACCCAATTCTTCATTGCCTAATCTTCCATAATGTACCCCCCTTACCCTTCACCCTTACTAGAACCCCTTTCATCATTAAACTTCTCAGAGTAGCTATAACTTGTGGTATACTCATACCAGTTACTTCAGCTATCTGCCTCGTGGTTAACCAGCTTCCAGCATTCTTTAATGCTTCTATAACCTTCCCCCTCCTCACCTCTCTTGTCCAAGCTTTTGATGGAATATACCTCTCCACAGCCCCTTCCAAGCCTTTCAGATTTATGGCAGCATATATTGCCCTCCCACTCCCAGCAGTCCTCCCTAAAACCCTTATAACACCCATAGTCCTCAGCTTAGATATACACCACCACACAGTCCTCTCAGGATACCTCCCACTCAAAGCCTCTACAATTTCACTCCTCGTTAACGGCCTATCACTCAACAACTTCAAAACCTCCTTTTGACATTCCTCCACAACTTTCCTAGGAGTCTTACCCCTAATTTTCGGCGGCTTTAAAGCTACATTACCACTCCACCCTTCTCCAAGAATTGTTGATGGTATCCTATACATGTCCTCATGATCCACAATAATAACCCCATAAACTGTAGCTAAACGCATCATCTCCACAGTTGCCCATGGACCAGCCATCACCAATATACATGTTTTCCCAGTCTTCTGAGCTATATCTTGACATTCAATATACTTCCCCCAAGCCTCCCCCTCCCACTCACAACACACTATCACCACATCATATTCAGGTATCTCTATATCCACAATCCACTCCAAACTCCCCCTAACCTTCACATTCTCCCTAAAATCTATCCCAGCTTCCTTCAAAACCCTCTTCAATCGACTTTTAACTCTACTTTTCATGTTTACGTCTATAAACATTTTTGTAAATAAACCTTTCCAAGTATACAAAAAGCTCATGACACACACAATGTAAAAATTGCATGTAACCTCCTAGATTCACTTGCTATTTTCATGGTCTTTCAAAGTCCTCCAAACCCCCACCACTGACGTAAGTGGTCTTCTATCAACTAACTGACATAAATCGTTTAATGCTCACCATTTATTGATGTATGTGGTCAACATTTTTATCAGCAAACCCCATTTCAATAATCACAGAACCTTAAAGTTAAATGGTAACAACATCAATGAAATAGATCCTTGAACCCATCCCTCCCTTCACATGCAGTATACATAGTTAACAATCATAAATCTAAACAGTAAATTTATAAAAGTTGAAGTAATTCATCTCACAAGGTAATGGAGGACCAAAAGCCAATGATTTCTAATAGAACTCTCATACTCACTTTACTGGCTGTTTTATCGGTTTACGTAACTCTTTACACTATTTCAGCTCATCAAATAGCAAGTAGATGGGCTTTTGACCAGGATGGGAAAGGTTATTGGCGATATTCTGGAGCTATGACTCTTTTCCCATGGCCCACAGAATCTAAAGACATCCTCCTCCCAGTAATTGTTAGAATGGGTATAGTGGACGAATTCATCTACCTATACCTCATAAAAACTGGAGTACTAATTTTGATATGTCTCAGTTTATGGATGCTTACAGCTATATACTTCCTCAAAACTATTCTATCACTATTATTCAGGCGA
>JANZKA010000013.1 GCA_025060975.1 Candidatus Culexarchaeum nevadense | reverse complement strand
TATTCGTAGATATTTGATATTGACTCCCGATGGTAGGGAGTTGGATCCACTTAAAGTTTCCCTTGATGAGTTTAATGATGAATTTAAGGTTTTGGTTAGGAGGGAGGCTTTGAAGGAGGAGGTTGGCAGGGGGACTTCTAGGATTCACAATTATTTTAGGAGGTTTGGTTTTGAGTGGGAAGGGAATTCAGATTTTGGCCATATGAGGTTTGGTCCTTATGCTGCATTGATATTTGATATTGTAGCTGATGTGTCTCGTAAAGCTGCAAGGGATTTGGGTATCCCAATAGTGGAGGTTAGGGGGACTGCATTTTTCGATTTAAATGTTCCTGCAGTTTCTGAGCATGCGAAACTTTATGGTGATAGGCTTTACATGGTTGATAGTGATAAGGGTAAGATGGTTTTGAGGTATGCTGCTTGTCATCAGCAGTTTTCCATGATAAAGGATTGGCAGTTATCCTATAAGGTTCTCCCCTTTGGAGCTTTTGAGATAGCTGATTCCTATAGGTTTGAGCAGAGTGGTGAGGTTGAGTTATGTTTTAGGCTTAGGAGATTCTTTATGCCAGATCTACATATCTTCACTAGGAATATTGTGGAGGCTAAGGATTGGTTTATGAAGGTTCATAGGAAGATTATGGAGGAAGCTTCTAAGATTGGTAGAACTTATGAGCTTCTGGTTAATGTTGTAAATCCCATGGAGTATTCTTCTAATAGAGAGTTGATATTGAGTTTGGCTAGGGATATTGGTAAACCAGTTTTGGTATGCATATACCCCGCTACTGGATTGAATTATTATTGGACTGTTAATGTGGAGTATATGATCATTGACTTCTTTAATAGGCCTAGGGAGATAGCTACTGTTCAGATTGATGTGGGTAATGCTGAGAGGTTTGGGATAAAGTATATGGGTGAAGATGGTTTAGAGCATTACCCCATAATACTTCATACTGCTATAATTGGTGGAATTGAACGATACATATACATGCTCTTCGATACAGCTCTTAGGATGAAGAAGCCCACATTACCATTATGGGTTTCCCCAGTACAGGTTAGAGTTATCCCTGTAGATCAGAGGAATATCAATTATGCTTTTAAAGTTTGTGAGTATTTGGAGGGTCAGGGTTTTAGAGTTGATGTTGATGATACTAATAGGTCTATGTCTAGGAAGATTGTGGATGCTGAGAAGGAGTGGATCCCATATATAGCTGTTGTGGGGGATATGGAGGAGGCTGAGGGGAAGGTGAATGTTAGACGTAGGGTGCAGGGAGATCAGAGAGTGTACTCATTGGAGGAACTTGTTTCAGAACTTAATAGTGCTTGTAGTGGTTATCCTAGGAGGCCTAGATACTTCCCGAATACAGTTTCTAAGAGGCCTGGTTTCATAGTGTATTAACTCCTCCTGATAACGAAACACTTTAACGTAATGTTTACCCATCTAGTTTACTGTGAGATTTAAGCTTAATTATAGTGGTGTTGAGAGAGGAGTATTTCTGGAAAGGTTGAATAGGTTTAGATGTATAGTTGAAGTTAATGGTAGAGTTTATTCTGCACATATACATGATCCTGGGAGGCTAAGTGGTCTATTGAAGTTTGGGTCTGAGGTTCTCGTTAGACCTCATAATTCTAGTGCTAGGAAAACCGAATTATACCTTTTTGCCGTTAAATCTAGTGGGGGTTGGGTTCTTGTAGATTCTGCTTTACATAACAAGATATTCTCATGGCTTCTAGATTCAGAGTTTATTTCAGATTTGCATGATTACAAGATATCTAGAGCTGAACATGAATATTCTGGTAGTAGATTTGATTTCCTTTTGGAATCTAGATTTGGCGGTAAAGCTATACTGGAGGTTAAGGGTTGCACTTTAGTGCTGAATGGTTTCGCATTATTCCCAGATGCACCCACTCTTAGGGGTAGGAGGCATGTTAAATGCTTGATTAAGGCTTTGAATGATGGTTACGAATCCATAATCTTCTTCCTAGTTACACATCCTGAAGCTAGGGTTTTTAAGCCTAATTGGGATGTGGATGAGGAATTCTCTAAGACTTTATTGGAGGCTTATAATCTTGGAGTTAAAGTTTATGCTTGTAAAGTTGTTTTGGATGTTAATTCTATGGATATTTTATGGGATGGTATGCTTCCAATACAATTAATCTAACTTTACCCTTTACTTCAAAGGTTCCCTCATTAAATTTGAGCATAAAAATTTAATTGTTACTAAAATTTTACATAAGTAAGATTTGTAGGTGTTTTGTAGTTTGAGTTATTTGACTGTGATTTTTGAGCCTGATGGTAAAAGGGTTAGAGTAGAGGCTGGGATAACCATTTTACAAGCTGCTAAGGAGGCTGGAATTATTATAAGGTCTGAATGTGGTGGAAGGGGGGTTTGTGGGAAATGCAAAGTAATAGTTAAAAATGCAGATGCTATTTCAGAAATTTCAGGTATTGAAAGGAAGCTTCTTTCACAACGTGAAATTGAGGAGGGTTATAGACTTTCATGCCAAACTAGAATCTTTAAAGATGTTGTGGTTATGATTCCCTTGGAAAGTCGTGTGGAAACTCGCAAGATGGAAGTTCATGGTGTTGAGAGGAGGGTTGAGATAAACCCTATAATTAGGAAGATTTACGTGGAATTGAAGGAGCCAACGTTATCTGATGTAAAGCCTGATTTAGAGAGGTTATTGGAGGCTGTGGAAGAACGTTTAGGTATTAGAGGTGTATTGGAATTCGATTTTAATGTTTTGAGGAGGCTACCTGAAATCCTTCGATCTTCAAAATGGAACGTTACTGCTATCTTATGGGGTAATAGATTAATTGATGTTGAGCCGGGGGATACTACCAATGAAATTTTTGGGATGGCTGTTGACATTGGAACTTCAAAGATTGTCTGTCACCTTGTTGATTTAAAATCTGGAGATACTCTTGCTGTGGGGTCTATGGAGAATCCACAAATCCTATATGGAGAGGATGTAATATCAAGGATTACATATGCATCTAGTAGCAATCATAATCTTGATTCTCTTCAGAAACTTGTTGTTGACGGTATAAACAAAGTTTTTGTTGAAGTATGTCAGAAGGCTGGTGTCAATCCAGATAAGGTTTATGAGGCAGTTGTGGTTGGCAATACTGCTATGCATCACCTCTTCTTGGGGATTCAACCTAAATATCTTGCTTTATCACCATATACACCAGCAGTTAAGAGATCTATCAGTTTGATGGCTAAAAATCTAAATATAAATCAAATGAATTCAAGGGGTATTATAACTACATTACCTCTCATAGCTGGCTTTGTGGGTGCTGATGCTGTGGCAGATATACTTGCAACTGGGATACATGAATCGGAGGGTAATGTGTTGCTAGTGGATATAGGGACGAATACTGAGATAATCGTTGGGAATAGGGAGGATATGATATGTTGTTCCTGTGCTTCTGGACCAGCATTTGAAGGGGTTCATATAAAAGATGGTATGAAGGCGGTTACTGGTGCAATAGAAAGAATCCGAATAACCCGAAACTTTGAAGTTGAATATGAAACTATAG
This sequence comes from Candidatus Culexarchaeum nevadense, assembly GCA_025060975.1. GTDB lineage: Archaea > Thermoproteota > Methanomethylicia > Culexarchaeales > Culexarchaeaceae > Culexarchaeum > Culexarchaeum nevadense. The sequence continues at coordinate 15,960 of JANZKA010000013.1, read as the reverse complement.
GTGGTGTAAAGCCTAGGGGTTTATGTGGTTCAGCTGTAATAGATGTGGTAGCGGAAATGTTTAAACATGGCATAATAGATTGCCATGGGAAATTCAATTTAAGTGTTTCAATTCCAAGATTGAAAAGAACTGAGAGAGGCTTTGAATTCGTAATTGCATGGCGAAACGAAACAGCTACTGGGAGGGAAATAACAATTACGCAAAAAGATATTAGAGAACTACAACTTGCAAAGGCAGCTATATATACGGGATGCTCAATTCTAATGAGAAAGAAGAATCTTAGAGAGTATGATATTAGCACATTGTTTATTGCTGGTGCCTTTGGAAGCTATATAAACCCAGAAAATGCGAAGATAATAGGCTTAATACCAGACATACCAACGGAAAAGATAAAGTTTGTGGGGAACACGGCGGTTATGGGTGCAAAAATGGCTTTAATATCAAAGGAAGTTAGGCAAACTGCAGAATTATTATCAAAACTTGTCCGTTATCATGAGCTTGCAGCAGATCCAGATTTCCATTCAGAGTTTATCAATGCAATCCCTATACCAAACCGCATTATTGACAGATTTCCATCAGTAAAGAAGTATATTCAGAGTTTTGCATAAATGTTTTTCAAAAGTTCAAGGAGATTACTTTTACATTAAATTAAGTCTATTGTGCTTTTCCTAACTTTACCATTCATCTATTGGGCTTATCTGGAAAATTCTCTTTGGAAATATTACTTCAAAGATTTTCAGAGCTTCACTATCAGCTTCGATCCTAACTATATCTTTACGTTCATCTAGTATTTCTTTGAACCCTTTTACTCCGTAGACTAGTTTTGTGATTCCATCACTAGTTAATTCTATGTGGTTTCTAGTTTTCCCCTCCATTACATTTATCTTTCCTCCTGATACTTCTAGTTTCGTGCATCCATATGGGCTTCCGATAGATATTTCATAGTCTATTTCTCCACAGTTCTTGGTGATTCTTTCTTCCAATTCTTCTTTCATGGCTTCGAATAACCTTCTTTGATTTACAATGTAGTCCATGTATATTGCTCCCTTCATGATTTCGAAATGTCTTAATGGTTCATTTAATTCTTCATGTCCCGGTATTCTGAGTCTGAATATTTTAACCCCCTCTCTTCTCATTCTATTTAAAATTCCGTTTAACAAGTTGTAGAGGTCTTCCCTTTTAATTGCTGCAATTTCCATTACCAATCCCAAATTATCCATCCATTGACTTCTAGAAGCCTTTAATGTATTAAATGAGAGTGCATATCCATTTACTTCATTGTCTTCAGTTACTATTCTAATCCCTGCATCTTTCTCTTCATGGAAGAAGCTATGGTAATATGTTTTCTCCATTATCTTCTTCTTCCAATATTTCTCTGATCTTTGGCAGTATCCGCTAATATTCTTGCTATACTCATCATGTATTTTCATCACAACATTCAAATCTTTTTCACCCATTTCATTTACCCTCTTCACATATCTTCTTAGGGTTTTCAAGGTGTTATCGACGTTTTCACATGTCCCAATATATTCGTATATGAATGTTGTATTTGCGTATCCAATTTTCCTATACACTCTGTATCCATCGCTTCCATACCCTGTTAATAGTGATGATATTGGCCACCTCTTTGCTTGACATACCTCTAGTGCCATTTGCATTAATTTCGTGGCTACCCCTCTCATTCTATATTTTGGATGTGTGGATACGTTGGCTATTCCACCGCAATCTATTATGCTTCTCCCAATCCTTATTCTTCTATGCATTAATTGTATATGTCCAATTATCTTCCCATCAACTTCAGCTATTAATGCATTCTCCTTTGTGAATCCATCATCATCTTCTTCATATCCAATCCAGTCTATGGTGCTTAATTTCCATGAGTTGAAGGTTTTGAAACAAGTCTTAATTAACTCCACTATCCCTTCTTCATCTCCAGATTTGTATCTCCTGAATTTTGCTTCCACATTTACAGTTTCTTTGATGTGGATATATTTATCTTATTGATTTCCATTTAATTATTTGGCGATGAAGAGAGCTGGTAAAACGGATTTATGAAGAGTGATACCAGAGCTGAGCCTCATTTTAAACTTTTTTCATCGAATAGTTTAGGTTAAATATTAATTGCCATTATAACTATGTTTTGGAGGTGAATTTCGATGCCCGTTATACACGTGTATATGTGGGCTGGTAGAACTCAAGAGGTTAAGGAGAAGATAGTTAAGGGGATTACTGATGTTTTTGTGAACCTTGGAGTTCCAGCTGAGGCTGTTATTGTGATTTTGCATGATGTGGAGAAGAGTAATTGGGGTAGTGCAGGTAAACTTGCTTCTAAAACCTCTTAAACCCATTTTTATTTAATATTTTTATGTCTATAACCATCCTATATTCTCTAGGTGCAACTTCCCCAGTTCTTCTTATATCTAGTATCTCGTATTCCACGTTAAACTCTTTTAATTTCTCTTCGTATCTCTCCTTCATTTTGTTTCTTGGATCTTCAGTCTTCATATACTTTATGAAGTCATATGCATGTATGATTCCACCAGAATCTTTTAATGCCATTATGGCGTATTCAAGGTATTTTAATGCTAATTCTGGGTATGGCATTAGAACTCTATCTGCAACTCCCATTAGCCTACTTGTTATTACTTCCTTTGCATCTCCAAGTATTGGTATAACTATGTCTTCAACTTTGTTTATCTTCACATTTTCTAGAGCGTAATTGTATGCATGTGGGTTTATGTCTATTGAGTATATTTTTGAAGGTTTCTCCAAAGCTCTTTTAGCTATTATTATCGAGTATGTTCCTATACCTGCAAACATGTTAACTATGACTTCCCCTGCACGGACCATTCTAGCTATCCTCATTCTCTCAGTGGAAAGTCTTGGTGTGAAATACACCTTTGATATATCCAATTTGAATATACATCCGTATTCTCTATGTATTGTTGTAAATCTCCTCTCCCCTGCAAGCCACTCTAAATCCATCACCCTATGTTCTCCACTTACTGGACTCTTCTTCTCAACGACAACTTTAATGTATTTTGCCTCTTTAAGTATCTTTTCTGCTATTTCATGTTTAATCTCATCGAATTCAGGTTTAACTTCTATTACTGCAATGTCGCCTATTATATCTAGGCTTCTAAGCCACCCTCTCTTTATATCTCTAAGAGTCATCACCCTAAATTTTACGTAATACACCTTTAAATAATATGGTTTTATGAGTGTTTTCATGAAGATTTTTAAATTGAATGTTTTGATGTTGGTATTGGTGAATTCTCCATTTGAGGGTTAACGTTCTATATGGTAGTGAGCCTATATCCATTGATATTCCAGATTCCCGTTTTATGGGTATTTTTGGAGTTGAGGAGCATTTGGGGATTGATGAGGATATGGTTATTGAGAATTCTCTGAATAATCCCATTGGGAAGAGGCTTGAGGATTATGATGTTAAGAGTGTGCTAATATCAGTTAATGATCATACCAGGTTAACTCCAACACCAAAATTGCTAGATCATGTACTGAAGAGGGTTTCAGCGGAGCATTTGAAGATAATAGTTGCTACTGGTTCTCATAGAGCTCCCACTGAGGAGGAGTATCGTAACATGATACTTGGGCACCATTATGATCGGTTGAGGGGTTTGACTGTATCTCATGATTGTAGAAATGATAGTTTCGTTGATCTCGGAGTTACGAGTAGGGGGACACCTATTCTCGTTAATAGGGAGGTTTTCCAGCATGATTTAATGATAACCATAAGCTCAGTTGAACCGCATTACTTTGCTGGTTATAGTGGTGGTAGGAAGATGTTTGCTCCTGGATTATGTATGTATGATACTATTGAGAGGAATCATAGATTGGCTTTAATGCCAGAAGCAGCTCTCGGTAAACTTAAGGGTAATCCTGTTCATGAAGATCTCGAGGAAATTGCTAAGGCCGTGGCTAGGAGGGTTAACATATTCTCATTGAATGTTGCGATAAATGGTGAGGGGAAGATTTGGGCTGCTAGGGCTGGAGACCCATTTGAATCTTTCTATTCAATAGTTAAAGATGTGGAGGCATACTACTTGGTTGAACTTCCAAGGGAGGCTGGAATTACAATTGCTGTTGCACCTAGAAATATGGGTGTAGATTTGTATCAAGCTCAGAAGGCAGTTGAAGCTGCTAAGCTTGTTACTAGGATTGGTGGGGTAATAATACTTGTAGCTCCTTGCTGGGATGGTATTGGTCCAAGAAACTTCTACGATCTACTTGCAAGTGGAGATAGAGAGGAGGTTATTAGGAGGGTGTGGACGAATTATAAGCTTGGCTATCATAAAGCTGCAAAGCTTCTGGATGCCATTGAGAAATTCAATATATATGCTGTGACAAATTTAAGTGAAGATGTTTTGATTAAGATAGGGATTAAGCCATTTAAGAGTTTACGGAAGGCTTTGGATGAAGCATTATCTAATGTTGAGGGTGGAGTGGCTGTTCTACCTGAAGCAAGTATATGCATCCCAAGGGTTGCTGCATCTTAGGGATATTGTTTTCATGGATTTATTTCGCGTTTCATTTAAATATAATATCTAGCAATTGATTGTAGTGTATGAGTTACCTTATTGTTAAGTGTCCTCATTGTGGTGATGTTAGGGCTGTGCATTCTGGTGTTAAAAGTTTTCAATGTTTTACATGTGGTAGGAGGGTTAAATTCCATCCCCATCTAATACTGTATAAGACTAGTGATAGGGATTCTCTTCCACTTCTTGTTATGAAGTTTAAGGAGGTTTCTCTGAAAAGGAGAAGTTAAATTTCGTGTGATAATCATGGGTTTCATTTCAAATGTTAAGAGGGGGGTTATGGATGTCTTTAGTAAGATTGCATATGAGTTTGATGTTACTAGGACTAAGCCTTGGAGTGAAGTTTATCTTCTATCTAGATTTGGTGGTTTAATTGCAGATTTAGGTTGCGGTTCTGGTAGACATGTTTCTGCATTGGTTAATTGTGGTTGTGAGGTTTTGGCTGTAGATATATCTCATATCATGGTTAAACTTTGTTTATCTAAGTTTAGAGGTAGCAGTCATTATAGTCTTGTTAATGGTGTAGTTTGTGATATAGGTTTCTTACCATTCAAGTCATGCTCTATAGATCATGCATTATGTATAGCCACCATACATCACATACCCACATTTAAAGCTAGATTAGATTCAATTAACGAGATTTATAGAGTTTTAAAGAGGTTTGGTATTCTAATTTTAAGTGCATGGGCTCTTTATCAATCTAGATTCATAAAGCTCATCCCAAGAATACTTTTAGACGGGCTTTTTGGTAGAGTTTTGGAATTTGGGGATGTTTATATTCCATGGAAATCTAGGGGGGCTATCTACATGAGATTTCATCATTTATTCTCTAGACGTGAATTCGTTAAACTGTGTTCTTCATCGAAATTCTCCATAGCATATATTTATGGTAAGAGTTTTAGGAAGACCCATTTTTCCGAGAATCATGTGGCTGTGTTGTTTAAGCCTTAAACCTTTTATCCCACCAATACCTTTCATTTAATTGTTATGCTGAAAGAGTTGGTTGAATATTTTAAGCGTTTGAAGAAGCCTATTAGAGGGATATCTGGAGTTAGTGTTGTTGCTGTTATGGCTAAGCCTTATCCATGCCCTCATGGTAAATGCATTTACTGTCCTGGAGGTCCTGAATATGGGACTCCTCAAAGTTATTATGGTAAGGAGCCTGCCCTTATGAGAGCTTGGGAGTGTGATTATGATCCATATGAGCAGGTTAGAGTTAGGCTTAATCAGTATTATTCTCTTAGGCATATTCCATCGAAAGTTGAACTCATAATTATGGGTGGAACGTTCCCAGCAATGCCACTAGATTATCAAGAATGGTTTGTTACGATGTGTTTGGAAGCTATGAATAGATATCCTAATGGTAAGCCTGATGGTTGGGTTTATTTAAGGGATGCTCAGGCGAGGAATGAGCATTCCAAGATTAGATGTGTTGGTATGACCTTTGAAACTAGGCCTGATTGGGGTAGGGAAGTTCATGCTGATAGGATGCTACATTTAGGTGGAACTAGGGTTGAATTGGGTGTTCAAACAGTTTTTGATGATATTCTAATTAGGGTTCGTAGAGGTCATACTGTTAAGGATACTATTGAATCCACTAGAATCCTTAAGGATTGTGGATTCAAAATCTGTTACCACATTATGCCAGGTCTTCCTGGCAGCGATTTAGATATGGATCTAAAGGTTTTTGAAACTATATTTAGTGACTCAAATTTCATGCCAGATATGTTGAAGATATATCCTACTGTGGTTGTTAAGGGTACAGGTCTCTATGATGATTGGGTTAAAGGTCTTTATAAATCGTTTACTACTGAAGATGCCATTGAATTGCTTACAAGAGTTTTACCGAAACTTCCAAGGTGGGTTAGGGTTATGCGTATTCAGAGGGATATTCCATTAAATGTTGTTGAAGCTGGTGTTGATGTGGGTAATTTGAGGGAAGTGGTTCATAGGAAGTTGAAGGAGATGGGTTTGAAATGTAATTGTATTAGGTGTAGGGAGGTTGGTCATAAGATGTTTAAGGAGGGGGTTTACCCAGAATTGAATGATGTTAAGCTTTTAAAGGAGATTTATGAAGCTAGTGGTGGGGTTGAAGTCTTCCTTTCCTTTGAGGATGTTGTTAGAGATGTTTTACTTGCTTTCTTGAGGCTTAGGTATCCCTCTGAATTTGCTCATAGACGTGAAGTGGATTCCAAAACTACTATTGTTAGGGAGCTTCATGTTTATGGACCTCAAGTTCCAGTGGGGTTTAAGCCAACTATTGAGTGGCAGCACAGGGGGCTTGGAAGTTTATTGATGGCTGAAGCTGAAAGGATGTCTCTTGAAGAGTTTGATGCTAAGAAGATTCTAGTTTTATCTGGTATTGGTGTTAGGGATTACTATAGGGGTTTAGGTTATCGTAAACTTAGAAATAGTCCATATATGTGTAAAGTTTTGAAGTAACTTATCGAAACCGTTAATTCTTGAATTCACATATATCTTATTCGATTGATATGGAGTTTGATATACTCATAGTTGGTGGGAAGATTTTTGATGGAACTGGTAATCCATGGTTTTATGGAGATATAGGTGTTTCGGGTGATAGAATAGCGTTTATTGGTAAGGCTAAGGGTGTGGATGCGAAGAGGGTTATTGATGCATCTGGATTGGCTGTGGCTCCGGGATTTATTGACATGCATAGCCATTCTGATTTGGATTTGCTTGTTGATGGTAGAGCTATAAGTAAGATTCATCAGGGGGTTACATTGGAGGTTGTTGGTAATTGTGGTAGTTCTGCAGCTCCATTAAATGATTTATTGAAAGCTCATATGGAGAAGTTTGTTTTGCCAGAGTATGATTGGCAGATAAAGTTGGATTGGTCTACTATGGGTGAATACTTCAATAAACTTGAGAGGAATGGGATTTCCGTGAATGTTGCTTCTCATGTTGGCCATTCAAATGTTAGAGCATGTGTTTTAGGGTTTGATAATAGGGAGCCAACTAGTAGAGAACTTGAGGATATGAAGAAGCTTGTTGAAGAGGCTATGAGGGATGGAGCTGTTGGTTTGAGTACAGGCTTAATATATCCACCAAGTTGTTATGCGAAGACTGAGGAGATAATTGAGTTAGCTAAAGTTGTAGCTGATTATGGTGGGATATATGCAAGTCATATTAGAGGTGAAGGTGAAACCCTACTTGAAGCTGTTAGGGAAGCTATACGTATTGGACGTGAAGCCAATATTCCGGTGGAGATAAGCCACTTCAAAGCTAGTGGAAAGCTGAATTGGGGTAAAGTTAAGGATGCTGCAAAGATAATTGAAGAGGCTAGGGGGATGGGTGTAGATGTAACTGCAGATCAGTATCCATACATAGCTTCAGCTACAAGTCTCTCAGCACTACTACCTGCATGGGCTCATGAAGGTGGAGCTGAAAAGCTACTTGAGAGATTAAAGAATCCTGAATCTCTGAATAAAATTAAGAGTCATCTGGAAATGTATAAGCGTAGGGATCCGGAATACTGGGATAGGATAATGATATCATACTTAGAGAAGAATAAGCAGTTTATTGGGAAGACTATTAGTGAAATATCATCCATTCTAGGCTTATCCCCTGAGGATACTGTGATAAATTTGTTGTTGGATGAGGAGACTAGAGTTTCACATATAAGTTTTGGCATGTGTGAGGAGGATGTTGAATACGTAATGGGGCTACCTTGGGTTATGGTGGGATCTGATGGTAGTGCTGTGGCTCCTGAGGGGGTTTTGGGTAAGGGTAAACCTCACCCAAGATATTATGGGACATTTCCAAGAGTTCTTGGAGTTTATTCACGTGAAAGAAAAGTGATAAGTTTGGAGCAAGCTATAAGGAAGATGACATATCTTCCAGCTTGGAGACTTGGATTTAGGGATCGTGGCATAATATGTGAAGGGGCTTATGCGGATATCGTGATCTTTGATCCGAATAATGTGATAGATAACGCCACATTCATAGATCCACATAGGCTTCCAAGCGGGATACTACATGTAATCGTTAATGGTGTAATAACGATATATAATGGTGTGCATACTGGTGCAAAGGCTGGTAGGGTTCTGAGGGGGCATGGTTTTAAGAGATTAAAAACTTTATGATGCGTATATGTGTCGCTACTCTAAATCCCACTTTTCCCACTTTTTATAAAAATATGTTATTTTTAATTTATTATTTATCATGTCTTTAACTTTTCATGAGATTGCCCTTTAGTTTTGCAAGTTCCTTGTTGAATAGTGAGATTAAAGCATTTATTTCGCTTCCCAATGCTATCATGTTGAAGCCCATATCCCTATGTTTTTCAGCATATTCAATTGAGCTGTATATTCCTACTGGTTTACCCTTTTCTATGCATACCTTCAAAATACCATTAATCACTTCTTGAACTTCTTCATGTTGAGGATTTCCTATATGTCCAAGTGATGTTGCTAGATCATATGGACCTATAAATAGTGCATCTACACCTTCAACCATAATTATCCCATTAATGTTTTCATAAGCCTCCCTAGTTTCTATTTGTGCAATTAGCATTAAGTCCTTCTCCACATTTTCTAAATACTCCCTAAGCTTCAATCCATATTTTGCAGCTCTCCTGGGACCATACCCCCTAATCCCCCTTGGGGGATATCTTATTGCCTTTACAGCTTCCTCAGCTTGTTTTCGGTTGTTTATCCATGGAACCATAATCCCCATGGCACCTACATCTAAAACTTGTTTTATCTGTACGAAATCGTTCCATGGAACTCTAACTATGGGTGTCACTTTATCTTCATCTATTACTTGCATGATCTTATGGACATCGCTAATGGTTAATGGTGCATGCTCCATATCTATGAGCATCCAATCGAAATCAAGCATAGACAATGCTTCCACAATGTCCGTGGAGTTCATTGTTATCCAAATGCCATAGGTTGTCTCTCCCTTCATCAACTTCTCCTTCAACTTATTAACCATAACACCCATTAAACTGGTATAATTCAATCTATTGAAAAATTATTCGTTGACCTAATCGAGTTGAACTTAATATTTACCTTTACACATGTTTTTAATGGTGGTTTTTACGTCCATTGTACATGTCTTTGTATGGGAAGGGTTTTCTGATCATGCTAAGAGGAAGACTATTCATGGGATAACCAATGTGTTTGTTGAGCTAGGCATTCCGAAGGAGGCTGTGGAAGTTTTGATACATGAATCGCCTATGAAGAATTGGGGTGTTGGTGGCTGTCAAGCTAGTGAAAAGTTTAAAGATGTAAAGATACCATAAATATTCATTCTTTTTTGTCATACAATTTCCTACTTAATTTCATTGATTGTAAATTTTTAAAGTCATGTTCAAGTATGTTTCCTGATTTTTACTGAATCTTTTAATATCCGTTTTTTAATTTTAGATTTGTGTATGCTGATCTAGTTCTTTTGAATGCTAGGATAGTTAATGTATTTAGTGGTGAAGTTATTGATGGCTCTATTGCTGTTAAGTTTGGGAGGATTTGGAGAGTTGGCTCTGTTGATGATGTAATTGGTGATTCAACGCAAATTGTAGATGTTGGAGGGAGATATGTTTGTCCAGGGTTTATTGATGCTCATTTTCATGTTGAGAGTAGTATGCTTACTATTAGGGGGATTGCTAAAGTAATAATACCTCATGGAACGACGTCGATAGTTATTGATCCACATGAAATAGCTAATGTTCTTGGTATTGATGGTGTGAAGATGTTTATTGAAGAGAGTGAGGATATACCCTTGGATGTTTATGTTACAATTCCAAGTTGTGTTCCAGCAACTGTTGGTTTTGAGACTTCTGGTGCCACTTTGGATTTAGATGATGTTAAGAAGTTGTTGAGTTTAAGGAGGGTTGTGGGTTTAGGTGAGGTTATGGATTTCTTGGGGGTTATTAATCGTGATCCCATATTGATGGGGAAGATTTCCATGGTTAGGGAGCGTGGTTTGAGGGTTGATGGTCATGCACCATCATTAGGTGGTGGACTTCTACAAGAATACATTTCTGCAGGGGTGCATTCTGATCATGAGTGTGTAAGCGGTTTTGAAGCTTTGGAGAAGCTTAGATGTGGTATGTGGATTATGGTTAGAGAAGGCTCTTTATCTAAAGATTTGAATAGGGTTTTAGGTCACTTAGTTAAGGCTGGTGTGGATTTGTCTAGAGTTATGCTTGTAACTGATGATTTGAATCCTATTGATGCATCCAAATCCCACATGAATAAGCTTGTTAGAATGGCTATTGAATGTGGATGCAATCCTATTGATGCTATTAGGATGGTTACATTGAATCCAGCGTTATATTACCGTTTGGATGATGAGATTGGAGCTATAGCTCCGGGTTTAAAAGCTAATCTTGTGGTTTTAGATGATCTTAAAACTGTAAATGTCCATATGACCATTTTCAATGGTGGTGTAGTTGCAAGGAATGGTTGTCTTACCGTAGATATTGGGGGATGGAGTTATCCACCTAAAGCATGTGAAACCATGAATTTGAAGAGGCTTCCCTCCGCAGATGATTTTGCTATTAAAGTTGGGGTTGAACGTGGTAGAGCAATCGTTAATGTAATTGGAGTAGAGGAATTCACGTTGTACACTAAACACTTAACTGCCGAGTTAAATGTGGAGGGTGGTAGGATTATTCCAAATGTGGATGATGATGTTATACAAGTTGCTGTTGTGGAGCGTCATAAAGCTACTGGTAATATTGGTTTGGGTTTTGTTAAGGGGTTTGGTATAAAGTTTGGAGCTATAGCTTCAAGTATCTCACATGATAGTCACAACATAGTGGTTGTGGGTTCAAATTGGAGTGATATGGTTTATGCCGTGAGATGTATTGTGGAGAAGGGTGGAGGGATTGTGGCTATTAAGGGTGGCTCAATACTTGAAATACTACCACTACCCATAGCTGGTTTAATGAGCGATTTAGATGCCGGAGAGGTTTCAGTTAAACTCGAAAAATTATATGATGCTTCAAAGATTCTTGGATGTAGACTCCATGAACCCTTCATGACATTATCATTCATAGCATTGCCAGTAATTCCAGAAATAAGATTAACTGATAGGGGGCTTATCTTACATGACCCCTCAGACAAAAGTATCCGATTTATAGATCCAGTAAAGAAAATTATAAAAATCCAATAATAAATAAAATTAGTTAGCTGTGATGTTTCATGGATGCTTTTGAAGCATATAGCAGGTTATTCTCATTACTGGAGGATCATCATAAATTCTTCTCTTCAAGCATACCTTTGATAGCCAGTGAAAATATCACCAGCTATGCTGTTAGAGAAGCTTTGATATCGGATTTCGGTCATAGGTATGCTGAAGGTTGGCCTGGTGAGAGGGTTTACGCTGGTTGCAGATACATTGATCAAGTAGAACTTTTAACTCTAGAGTTAATTAAGGATCTATTTGGTGCCGAGTTTGCTGATGTTAGACCTATATCTGGTGTAACAGCTAATTTAGCAGTTTACTCTGCTTTTACAGAGCCTGGGGATACTATGATCTGCTTGTCCATACCCAATGGGGGCCATATTAGTTATGGTAAGAGAGAGCTTGGTGGAACTGCTGGACTTGTTCATGGTTTAAATGTGGAGTACTTTCCATTCAATTATGAGGAAATGAATATTGATGTTGATAAGACTAAGAAGAAAATTGAGAAGCTGATTAATGAGGGTGTTAAACTTAAATTGGCAATGTTTGGTGCAAGCGTATTCCTATTTCCACACCCAGTAAAAGAGTTAAGTGACTTTATGAAATCTATGGGTATGATAGTGGCTTATGATGCTGCACATGTAGCTGGACTCATAGCTGGCAAATGTTTCCAAGACCCCTTGAGGGAGGGGGCAGATGTGGTTACAATTAGCACACATAAAACTCTCCCAGGACCTCAGAGAGGTGCAATACTTTCATGGAATAAGTATGCAGATGCCATAAAGAGGGCAGTTTTCCCAGGAGTTACAAGTAATCATCATCTCCATACGTTGGCTGGATTATGTGTAGCTTTATGTGAGATGAAAGCTTTTGGTAGGGAGTATGCAACTCAAATTATAAAGAATGCTAAAACTCTTGCACAAGCATTATGGAATGAGGGGTTTAAGGTTGTGGCCGAAAAGAAGGGTTTCACTGAATCCCATACAATACTCATAGATGTTTCAGGTCATGGTGGTGGATTACATGTCGAGAAGATATTGGAGGATGCAAATATAATAGTTAATAGAAATCTGCTTCCATGGGATCTCAAAATGGGGAGACACTTCACAAATCCCGGTGGCATACGCATAGGGGTAAGTGAAGTAACTAGACTTGGTATGAGGGAAGATGACATGATTGAAATAGCATCATTCATGAAGAGGGTTGTTATTAACCGTGAAGATCCTAAAGTTGTGGCTAAAGATGTCGCCGAATTTAGAAAGAAATTTAATGAGATAAAGTACTGTTTTGAAAATGCAAAGGAAGCTTACGCTTATATACGCATAAGATAATAAATAATACACGCATCTCTTACTTTAAATAAAAAGTTAAGTTTGGGATTTGAGTGGTTAAAACTATTTTTCATAATACTTTTTTATGGGTATCTTCCAATCTGCAAGTTGAGATCTCATTGTGGCTATTGAAGGGTAGTCTGTAGATACATGTATTGCTGGTAGTGTTAATTTCCGTAATTCATGTTTGTTATTGGTATGTTGGCTAAATCTTCTAAGCAAAATTCTAGTCACGTGTACTCTAGTCGTTGAAGTACTCTTAACTTCAACTCTAGCATCTATTATCGTAGCTTTACATGGGACTTCAGTTTTCTCGATAATTTTTACTGTATTATCCATCCTCTTGATTTAAACGCTTTAAATAATGGTAGTCCAACTAGTGTTGCTATAAATGCTTGTATCAATCTTATTGCTGGATATGCCAATGGACTTACTAGAAATAATGAGCGGGTCGTTTTCAAGCTCAACCCGTATATACCATTATATACTTGTGGTATAGCGAATAATGTTGTTCCAAGAGCTGAATCTGTTTGATTTCCAATGAATGAAGCTATGAATAGGTATATGAATAGCTTCTTCGAATTAACACTTCCAGATCCCTCAATTTTAAAGATACCCTTCGAGTATGCTCTCGCCAATGGAATTATTAATAGTAAAGCTATTATTTTATCAAAGGTGGCAGCTACACCAATATACCAATAATCAGTTATTGGTTGAACTGGTGGTGTTAACCAAAATCCAATTATTATTGCAGCAAGTATTGCAAATGCTATTTTAAACCTGTTTTTAAACATTAATCCCACAGTTAGTGCATTTGATGCTGGGCATAATATGAATGGTAAGCCAAAGGGGTTTGCACCAGTATAGAAGAATGCTATGAGTGTACCTGTAAATGCCGCTAAAGCTCCCACTACTGGTCCTAATATTAGTCCAAATACTGATGCGAATGCTGCTTCCAATTGTATCTTTATCTGTGGAATACCGATAGCTGGAATTCCTGGAATTCTTGATAGAATGAAGTATAATGCTGCGAAAGATGCCGCGAGGGCTATGTCTTTACTCTTCATTCAGTTTCCACCTTTACACTGCTTTTCCCTATTTTACACTGAGTATATAAAGATTTCCACGGAAAATGAGAAATAAAAGTATGTGTATCAAAAAGTTATTGGTGATTCCGTGGAGTATTGGCCTTTCATAATTCTATTACCATACAAATCAGTTTTACAGTATCGTACGCTTACTTCCATATTCAGTTCTGAAGTTGCTTTAGATATACTTAAAAGTATAAATTTAGATGGGAAAACTTATCAAAGGGATTTAGTTAAAAAGCTTTCACATCATTCAAATAAGTCTATCATCAAGTATTTGAAAATATTTGTTGAATTGGAAATTTTGGAGGAGGGTGTGGAGAAGGTTGTGGTTGACGGTAAATCTATGTGGATTAAATGGTATAAGCCCACATTCCTGGGTAAATGGTTCATACTGTTAATTAAACCGAAGGAAATGTTCTCACCAATGGATATAAAGAATGCTCTTGAAGACCTATTAAAATTATATGCTAAAAGTATAGTTAAATTGTGTTCAACGTTCAATTTAGACTTGGAATATTTCAGAAAAGTTTTCAATGAAGCTTTAGAGAAATAATCTTTCATTACTGAGTTGGTGTGAAACGTATTAAAAATGTAATGTGTAGGGGGATTTAAGTTCATTTAATACACATTTTTCAATCAGTTTCTTTTATGTATGAGGATGTACTCCCTTGCTCTCTTTCCAATTTCCATAGCTTCACTTATAGATAAATGGACTTCTGGAATTCCATATGAACTTGTAGCTTCAATTACTGCTAGGTCTGCTCCCTCAACGAATTCTACTAATCTTTCACAGAATCCTGTATCGCCACTTATAACTATCCTTTGGTTTCCATACTTTATTGAGTATCCCACCGCTGGTATCGTTTCTAAGATTCCAGCATGCTTAATAGATCCTCTATGGATTACTTGAAATGCTTGGACAATCATCCTCCCAACATTTACCTCTTCTCCATCTACAACTTCTTTTAAAATTACCTTGTATGGCATTGTCTTCTCATATATCTCTAGAAAACCGTAAACAACGGTTTTAACTTCATTACAATCTTTTGGTGAAATTATTGTTAAATCCCTACTTCTCCCAAGCATTCTGAGAAATCCAAACATACTCCATAATCCACCCATGTGATCGTAGTGTCCATGTGTTATGGCTATGGCTTCTAGTTTATTGAAGTCGTAGTTGTTTTCAAGTAAATCTCTTAAGGTACCATCACCAACGTCTACTAGTAGATCGCATTCATCTGTGGATACTAGTATCTGCGTTGCCACTCCAGCTTTAGAGTATAAAACTTTCAAATTCCAGTTTTTACCTTGCCATAAACTCTTCAAATAATAAACACCGGATTACACTTGTTCTTCATCCACTTATATTTAATTTATTCATTTAAGCATATCCCTATTTAAAGCTCCTATTACTGTCTTTAGGGTGTTGAAGCTTGTTTTTTCATAATTATATCTGCTTGGACATGAGTATTATCGAGACATTACTATAGTCGCATTGCTAATTTCTCCAGTCAATTCAGATATTAGCGTTTACAAATAGTAACATTATTGCTAGTGGGTTTTGGAAGTGTAATAAAATTCTAATATAATTCTTCTCTTCTTCCTCCTTTCCAATTCATTATACCGTAAATGTTTAAACATATTTCAACTTCGCTGGAGCTGAGACCGTTCATGGATGTTTTTAAGCGTTGGAGGAGTTCGTTTGCAGGTAGGCGTAGTATTTCATTGATACTTATGGAGGGTATGCTGAGTTTTCCTTCTTCATCTTCTCTCGTACTCTTTTGATTCTCTGACATGCTATCCTCTTCTTTGCAACTCTCTCTGAAT
>JANZKA010000012.1 GCA_025060975.1 Candidatus Culexarchaeum nevadense | reverse complement strand
GTATGGGCAATCTTTTATCATGCATTTACTTCTACATGTAACTCTATATTTTCCTTCAGTAATTTTTTCAACTACTATTAGTGATGGGCATACTGGAACTTCTAATGTGAATATCGTCTTTCCATCTTCTTCATATTCCTTTAATGATGCTCCAAAGACTATTTTAGCTGCTTCTCTTAGTGTTTCCATATTTGTTTCCACAATTAATTCCCCAACACTTTCAAAACTTTTAATCATATGATGCCACCTTTTGTTTGGCGTCAGACCGCCCATCGCGTTTCATAGCCTCTCCAAAAGCTCAACATTAATCCCATCTTCATCCGCCAACATATAATTGTGATTTAAAAAGAGTTAAATTTTATTGTTTACAATTATTATTTGTTGGTGTATTTCAATGCTTGAGAGAGTTTCGACTGGTATAAGTAAACTTGATGAGATTATTGGTGGAGGGTTCATTAAGGGGAGGACTTATCTAATTGCTGGAGGGACGGGGACTGGTAAGACGATAATGTCTCTACAATATATACTGGATGGTTTGAAGAAAAATGAAACTTGTGTTTACATATCTCTTGATGACCGTATATCCAATGTTTTAATTGGAGCTTTAAATCTCGGTTGGAACTTCGATCAATATGTGAAGTTTGGGAACTTCATACCCTTCGAGATCAGATTGAAGACTGAGGATTTGAAGCATGGTAAAGAGTCTAAATCATTTGTGAAGCATATACTTCAGTATACTGGTAGGAGGAGAGTAGATAGACTTGTCTTAGATCCCATATCCTCATTGGTTCAGGGTGTTGGCGACTTACTATGGGTTAGGGAGTATATTAGGGAGATAGTAAGCTATATTGAGGAGGAGATTGGATCAACAACTGTCATAACGGCTGATATCCCGTCAGGTTCAAGTGCACTTAGCAGGTATGGTGTGGAGGAGTTTATATCTTCTGGCATAATTGTCTTGGACATATTTGAGCATGGACCAAACCTTTATAGAATTCTGTATGCACGTAAGATGAGATGGTCTCCAATGGATATGAGTAAGTACGTGTTTAACATAGTTCCTAATGATGGTATAGTGATTCTCGGCAAACTCACAGATTTCCTTCATAAATATTCATAGATTTCTTAAAATACAGAGGGCTAAATTAAATTATTAGAATCCCTTAAACTTACTTATTGGTGTCACCATTTGCTTTACGATCTAGATTGGGGTGCTATTACGGAGCACATATGTAGTGGTATTAGGAGTTTTGTTCCAAGTTGGTCTAGAGGGGTTATAGTTGGCTTGAGTGGAGGCTTGGATTCCTCTACAGTTGCATTTCTCTGTGTTAAGGCTCTTGGCTCAAGTAGGGTTTTGGGTTTAATTTTACCTGATTCTGATGTTACCCCTAAAGATGATTTTGATGATGCAATTACTGTTGCAAGACTTCTTGGTATAGAGTATAGGGTTTTAGATATTAAGCCTATCCTAAACGTTTTCATAGATTCACTTAAGGTTTTTGGTTCACCATCAAGGCTTTCTGTGGGGAATTTGAGGGCTAGGATTAGGATGTGTATTAACTATTATTTCGCTAATCTTGAGGGGTGGATTGTAGCTGGTTCTGGGGATAAGAGTGAGATACTTCTAGGTTATTTCACCAAGTATGGTGATGGTGGATGCGATTTCCTGCCTATAGGCTCATTATATAAGACTCAGGTTAGGCTTCTTGCCAATTTCCTTGGAGTCCCCTCTAAAATTGTGAATAAACCTAGTAGTCCAGCTTTATGGCCTGGACATCTTGCTGAGGATGAGCTTGGATACCCCTATAGCTTCATAGATCCAATATTACATTTGCTTGTGGATGTTGGTTTAAGCCCTGTGGAGGTTGCTTCGAAGCTTAATGTTAGTTTAAATGATGTTCTTAAGATTAAGGGGATGGTGGATTCATCATCACATAAACGTTCTTTCCCAAAGATAATTGAGTTGCCTTTAAGTTTAATGGGAAGTATTTGAGCATTCCACTTAGCAACTTACATTTATATATGTTTTTGGTAATTATTCATTATTGTTGTGATTGGGGGTGGAGCTTCATTTGAAGTATGTCTTTGTTACTGGTGGTGTCTTGTCTAGTGTGGGGAAAGGAGGTTAACCTCCCCCCAGAGGTGTAGTTGCAGCATCTATTGGTAAGATGTTTCAGGTTAGAGGTTATTCTCCAACAATAATAAAGATAGATCCATACTTGAATGTTGATGCTGGAACTATGAATCCATATATTCATGGTGAGGTTTTCGTTACTGATGATGGTGGTGAAACGGATCTCGATTTAGGCCATTATGAGCGTTTCCTCAATATAAATCTAAGTAAGTATAACAATATAACTACGGGTCAAATTTATAAGGCTGTAATTGAGGCTGAGAGGCGTGGAGACTATCTGGGGGTTTGTGTTCAGGTAGTTCCACATATCACTGATGAGATTAAGAGGAGAATTAGGATGGTTGGTGAGAAGAGTGGTGTAGATGTTGTTATAGTTGAAGTTGGTGGAACTGTTGGGGACATTGAGGGTCTCCCATTTCTTGAAGCTATTAGACAGATGAGATTGGAGGAAGGATATGAGAATACATTATTTGTCCATGTGGCTTTAGTCCCCATTCTTGATGTTACTGGGGAGCAGAAGACTAAGCCTTGTCAACATAGCGTTAATGAACTTAGGAGGATTGGAATTCAACCTGACATAATAGTTGCTAGATGTGCTTCTCCATTAATGGAGTCGGCTAAGAGGAAGATTGCATTGTTCGGAAATGTTCCCTACAATGCTGTCTTCACATCATATACTGTGGATTGCATCTATGAGGTTCCATTGATACTGGATGAGCAGGGTATGGGTAGCTATATAATGCGTAGATTAGGGCTTAAGGATGTGAAGCCAGATTGGAGTGAGTGGAGGGGGATTGTGGATTCCTTCCGTAAATGTGATCGTAGAATAAAAGTGGCTATGTGCGGTAAATACACTATGCTTGCAGATTCATATATCAGTATTAATGAGGCTTTGAAGCATGCTGGCGCTAAACTTGGTGTACATGTGGATTTAAATTGGATTGAAACTGAATTGCTTGAAAAGAATTCATCTATGGTTAAATCTCTAGCCAATTATGATGGTATAATGGTTTTACCGGGATTTGGGGTTAGAGGTGTTGAGGGGAAGATAAGAGCTGTACAGTTTGCTAGGGAAAATGACATTCCATTCTTAGGGATATGCTTTGGATTTCAGATGGCTGTGGTGGAGTTTGCTAGGAATGTTTTAGGTTTAAAAGATGCTAATAGCACTGAAGTGGATCCAAACACTCCACACCCAGTGGTAGATATACTTCCAGAGCAGAAGGGGGTTGAGGTTAAGGGGGGGAGTATGAGGCTTGGTGCACATAAGATAATTCTGAAGGATAATACGTTGGTTCGTGCACTGTATGGTTGTAGTGTTGTAAGTGAGAGGCATAGGCACAGGTATGAGGTTAACCCAAAATATTGGGATGCTTTGGAGTCTTCTGGACTGGTGTTTTCAGGTTTAAGTGAAGATGGACGTAGAGTTGAGTTCATTGAGATTAAGGAGCTGCGGTTCTTCCTTGCATCTCAATCTCATCCAGAGTTTAATTCCCGTCCTGGAAGGCCTTCACCACCATACCTCGGTTTTGTTAAAGCTGCATTAGATTACTTTGAGGGTAGAAGCTAGCTTTATTTCACTTTACTTTAAAACGAATATTATTTCCTTAACATTTGATGTGCAAATCTTCTTTACACCTCTAACTCCAGGTTTGTAGATGGTTTTTACAAGTCCAGCTTTCTCCAGTATTCTTATCTGGGCACTTGTGTTTGCTTTGCTCTGATTTATTTCCTTTGCAAGTTCATCTACATCTACTTCGGCATTCAATGTTCTTCTAAGTATTTCAAGTCTCGTTTTTGATGAGAGTACATATGCTATTTCAATTATCTTGTCTCCTTCAACTCTCAAAACCTCGTTATCCTCTTTCATCGTGTTCATAATGTTGTTCACCTTTCACATGTACATTTGTTAGTTATGTTAATTATTTATTTAAAATTGTTTTCCCTTCTTTTTTCTAACATGTATTTATATGGGAAAAGTATTAGTTTAGGCTTTATTTATTTACCCTTGGTTATGCTTCCAATTGAAGCTTTCAAGTCTCTTGATGCTGATGATTTTCACATTTTAAGTATCGTGGAGAATAGGATGAAGAGTTTCCTCTATGTGCCATTGGATCTAATAGCTTCTGATTCAGGTTTTAGTAGGGGGTTTATTTTGGATTCACTTAAGAGGATGCATGATATGGGTCTCGTATTGTATAAGAGAGTTCCATATGAGGGTTATGTATTGACTTATGCTGGATATGATGTTTTGGCTATGAAGTATCTTGTGGATTTCAATTATATTGTTGGTGTTGGAGGTTCTCTTGGTGTTGGTAAAGAGTCTGATGTTTACATGGCTTTTACACCTACTGAGGAATCTGTGGTTTTGAAGTTTCATCGTTTGGGGGTTGTCAATCTTCAAAGTGCAACTAGAATTAGGGATTACCTAGCCCATAAGTATGAGCTTCCATGGATTTTCAGGTCTAAGTTGTCTGCTGAGAGGGAGTTTAAAGTTTTGAGGGATGTTTTTAAAGCTGGTGTTAAAGTGCCAATACCCATAGTTCAGAATAGACATGTGGTTGTGATGTCCTATGTGGAGGGAGACCTCCTCTACGTTTGTGATTACCTTCCAGATCCACACAAATTTTTCGAAATGATTTTGGATGAAATGCGTTTATCGTATAATTGTGGATATGTCCATGGAGATTTATCTGAGTATAATGTAATTGTCACGCCAGATTTGGAGTGTGTCATAATAGATTGGCCTCAAGCCGTGGAGGTTAATCACCCTTCAGCTATGATGTTGTTGGAGAGAGATTTGAGGAATATTGTGGATTTCTTTGCTAGGAGGTTTAAGTTAAAGTTAAATTTCACTGATTCCCTATCATATGTCTTGGGTGTATAGTTTAATTCATGGTGTTAAATTTGGGTGGAGTTGTTTTAGGCGTTGACTTAATGCCCATGTCTACACCATCAGGACGTTCTCAACCAAGATATTCCGTTGTTGTGTTGGATGAGGGGAGGGTGGCATCGAGATTTGAGAATGTGAATAGGAGGAAGCTTTTGAAGCTTATATGGACCTTTAAGCCTTCAATAGTTGCAATAGATAATGTTTATGAGTTTGCATCTTCAAGTTCTAGGCTTCTAAAATTTCTTAAGGCTTTCCCATCAGATGTCAAAGTTGTTCAAGTTACTAGGGTTTTTGGCGGGTTTAAACCTCTTTCAGTATTGGCTAGGGATCATGGTTTGACTGATGGGGTTGGGAAGCTTAGCCCCATGATGGCTGCAGAGTTTTCAGCTAAACTTGCAAGTATGGGTGTAGGATCCGAGGTTGAATACTTGAAAAATGAGACTAGGATTCTCGTGTGTAGGGGGAGGAGAATCGGTGAGGGTGGTATGAGTGAGGATAGGTATGAGAGGAAGATTAGAACTGCAGTTTATGCTGCATCGATGAACATTAAGTCTACTCTTGATTCCCATGGCATTGAGTATGACGTCTTCTTTAATAGGAGGGGGTTTGGGGTTGATAGATGTCTATTCATAGTGTATTCTCCAAAAGACTCTTTAAGAGGGTTGATTAAAAGTATGGATTTGGGTGATGTGCAGATTAGGGTGTTTGAAGAGTCTTCTGATAGGATAATCTTTAAACCTATTGGCTCCTCTGGGTCTGATGTTGCTTGTGAAAGGGAGCCTTTGATAGTGGGCCTTGACCCAGGGGTTATTACTGGTTTAGCTATACTGGATATGGATGGTAAACTAATTTATGTTGGTAGTAGGAGGAATTGGAGTAGAAATGAGATTATATCTGAAGTTATGAAGTTTGGTACTCCAATTCTTGTGGCTACTGATGTGCATCCACCATCATTCTTTGTGGTTAAGATGGCTTCCATTTGGGGTGCAAGAGTATATGAGCTTGATAGAAGTTTAAGTGTTGATGAGAAGAGGGATTTGGTGTATAGGTATTGTAGAGATTTCAATTTAAATTTGGATTTGAATGTTCATGAAAGAGATGCTTTGGCTTCTGCTGTTAAGGTTTTCTATGGATTTAAACCGCTATTCAGTAAGGCTGATTCAAATGTTTCGGAACTTGGAGTTGATGTTCCACGTAAACAGCTTAGAGCTTTACTTGTGAGGGGGTATAGTATTAAGAGGGCTATTGAATTTTTAACCCGTGAGGTTAAGGGTCCAGTTACTGTTGAGATTAAACCAGATGATGTTGAATTAGAGGTGGAAGCTGAATCTTCTGGGGTCATTGAGTATTTGAAGCGTAAGCTTAGTATTGAAGAGGAAAGGGTTAAGAATTTGAAGACTCAGAGGGATCAACTTGTCATGGAAGTGGAGAAGTTGAAATCTGAGATTGATAGGCTTAATTCCCTTGTTAATTCACTTAGTAGTGAGCTTAACTATAAAATTAAGAGGGATCGTGAAGTTGCTGCTTTAGAGTCTAGGTTAAATGAACTTCAATCAGCTTATCTATCTATGAAGTCCGAGTATGAGTCTCTTAAAGCTAAAATTGATGGTTGGATGAAAATCTTCTTGAAGGTTCTTAGAGGTGAGATAGTCTTTTTGAAGCCAATTAAGAATCTGACGTTGGATGATGTGTGTAATTCCATTGAATATTATAATATACGTAGAGGTGATGTGGTATTCATATCTGATTTCAGTGTTTTTGATGTTGATTCGTTGAAGAAGCTTTCCAGTATTGGATGTGCTGGTATTGTGGGTTTCTCACCTCCAGAACATGTTTGTGATGCTTTTGATGATTTTGAATTACCATTCATTGATGCTTCTAGCATTAAATTGGAGTTTTTTGATGGTTACCCATATGTTGAAGCTAATGTATTGAGTGAAGCTCTTAATAATGCGAGGGAGAAGCTTTTTGAAAGATCTAGTTTGAAGCGTAGGGAGAGACTAAAAAAGCTTTTCGATGAGTATAGGACTATGCGTTTAAAGGAGTTAAAAGATCTCGATTTTACCATCAAGTATTAGTTTTGTTACTTCAGTTACCTTGCTGAATTGTTCCCAGACAATCCCCTCTATTTCGCTTTTCATACTTTCGGTTAGTTTGTATTCATTGAAGAGTAGTGTTTCTATTGATATGTGTAATGGATTTGTTATTGGTCTACCTATCTGGCCTAGTATCTTCACATATACTTCTCTAATCCCCTTAACTTCATTGTATATCTTGTTTGCAATGATTTTTGCCATTACATTGTATATTTTCCCCACATGGCTAACTGGATTTTTCCCTGCAGTTGCCTCCATGGACATTGGTCTGCATGGTGTTATTAGACCGTTAACCCTATTCCCTCTACCAGTATTTCCATCATCTCCACTTTCAGCTGATGTCCCTGTTACTGTTATGTAAACTAGATTTGCATCTATTTTGTCTGCCGTGTTTACCATGACTTTTACTGGTAGCTCCGTTATTTTGCATGCTAAATCTTCTACGCTCTTCTTTATCTCCTCTTTTACGCTTATGTAGTGATCCATGTCTGGTGTGAGTTGACTTATTATTGCAGCAGCTATTGTTAACTCTATTTCTCTCCCCCTCCTTAAACCCATAACTTTTATGTCTTCACCAACTTCAGGTACCCTTTTCTTGAATTCCTTTGAATTTAAGAATCTCTCAGTTTCGTAGACTAGCCTCTCTGTGTCTGTTAATGGTGCAAAGGAAACTCCGAAGGATGTATCATTGGATAATGGGACATCGACGCCTAATTGGAATAGTTTTCTTAAATCTGCAGATCCAGGTCTAATCTTGTAATCCACTATTATATGTTCATCTGGATTTAGGAATCTAAAGTTTCTCCTTATGAAGTCTTTTATTGCATTTACTGCTATGTATCCTACGGGTATCATTGTTACTTCATTATCTTTAACTATCTCGTTTACGGCCCTCCCAGCCACTATGATGTATATTGGTTCATCGATTGTTCCTCCGCCAAATTTGGGTGAAGCTCTCCCCCCAACCAGTAGCCCTTTGTCCACGTTATGATGTAGTATTGTATTGAAGTTTTTCATGTAGTATTTTGATAGTGCAATGCTAACACTTTCAGCTGATGCATCTATTATGTAGTCTGGGTGTCCAAGCCCCTTTCTCTCAACGATCTCTGTGCTCATCTCTTCTACCGGGGTGCTCTTAATTGCTTCTATAATTATGTTTTTTGACATAGCCTTTTCACTTTCCACTGTTATTTTGTAATGTTATTGAATAATTATGATTTACGCCTTAAATTTTAAACTTTTTGTTGAGTGAAATCTTTTAAACCCATATCACTTGTGTGCTATCAAGTTTTATGTATAGAATATTATTCCCTCTTATGAATATTCTACCATACTTTGCTATTACTGTTCCATTGTTTAATTCTTCTGCATCAACTATTATTAGGTTCATGTTTGGATCGCATCTTTCCAGTATTCCAGTGTATTCGTCGCCGCTTTTAAGCCTTACAGTTATTCTCGTATTTACTGCGCGTCCAAGCATTTTTAGTGGTGTGATTTTCAAGCGGACTTACCTCACATTTAGATTTAAGGTGGCTGTTACCTAAACTCTTTAAGTATAGTTTAATCCTTATATAGGTTTCTCTTTCCAATTCCCCCATTTTTAAGCTTTACTATGATGTCCTTTGTACATGTAGTTTTGAATCCTATATTCTTTAAGAATTCTAATTTAGATGTGTCTTCGAGGATTTCTTCTGGTTTGTAATGGGCTTTTGGGTATGTCACTATTGCTTCTCCTCCTATTTTTAATGTTCTCTCAATTTCTCTTAAGGCGTTTAATGGGTTTGGTATATTCTGCATTACTGTTATCATTAGTGATATGTCTATAGATTCACTTTTTATGGGTAGGTTTTCTGCATCTGCATTTATCCATGAGATTACGTAATCCCCTTTATACTTGTTCTTTGCTATCTTAATCATTTCTATTGATATGTCTAATCCTATGATATGTTTTGCTTCAAGTAGCATTCCCTCTATGATTCCAGTTCCACATCCAATGTCTAGTACAGTTTTATCTTTCAAAGTTTTTATTTCCCTCCTTACTTCTAAGCATTTCTCTATTTGTTCTTCACCGTATAGTTCATCGTATCCTCTGGATGTTAAATTGTATTTCATCATTACATCAATTTTTGATGGTTTATAGAACACCTTCAATCAAAAACTATTTACATAAATTTTACACTTAATTTTTTGGTGCTATTTTGGGCGAATCATCATTTAATTGTATTCATATGCCAAGTTTTGGTGAAGCTGAAGTTGTTTTGAGGGATGGTATTGAACGTAGAAGGATGGTGGTAATTGTTGGGTCTTGTGTTATCAATTATCATGGGAGAGCTTCATCAACTTTAACTAGGGGGGAGAGGCTGGTCATAGTAAAGCCTGATGGATCTATTCAGATTCATAGACCATGGGATGTTTCTCCAGTGAATTGGCAGCCTCCTGGATGTATATTCCATGTTGACGTGGTGGATGATGGTTTGCGTTTGAGAGCAGTTAGGATTAAGCCTAGGGAGGTTGTTGATGTAATTTTCGATAAGATAACCATTTTAGTGTGCTGTACACTTGTTGATGAAGGTGATTTCTCACTTTATGCTTCTGAGTTGGATATGCAAAAAGCTATAATTGCTTATCCAAACATTATTGAGGATGGTCTTAAAATTATAAGTTTCGAAAGACATGTGGATCCTGGATTCATAGACCTTTACGGTTTAGACTCTAAAGGTAGACTTGTTATTTTGGAAATTAAAAGGAGGGTTGCTGATAAATCTGCAGTTTTACAGTTGGCTAAGTATGTAAATGAAGTTAAGAGTAGAAGTCCATATAGGGAGGTTAGGGGTATACTTGTAGCTCCCGGAATTTCTAAAGGTGTTCAAAGTCTACTTTCCTCTCTTGGTCTCGAATTTAAACGTTTAGATCCTAAAAGATGCTCTGAAATTTTGAATAAGAGTTCTGGAAGTGTAGACTTAAAGAAGTTCATTCAAGGATCTCATCGTAGTTAGCCTTCCTACTACATTGACTTAACTCTTCCACTCTAAAGAAAATGTAGGAAGATTTGAGAATTTAACTGTTGACTTAAGATCTTCTTGGATTATAGCCATCCACGTAGCTTCATTGCCTTATAAACTCTTTCAACTGCTAGGACGAATGCTGCATCACGCATGGTGACTACCTTATCCTTCCTTTCCTCCTTCAGCTTCTCCCATCTTTCAGCAGTTCTCTTAAAGTTCTTCTCCATTATTGCTGCTATTCTCTCCCTAGTTTCCTCTTCTTCCCAGAAGTACCACTGGAGGTTTTCAACCCACTCTAAATAGGACATTATGACTCCACCAGCGTTAGCTAGAATGTCGGGGATTGCTGCTATGAAGTCCTTTCTACTATATAGTATCCTTTCTGCTTCTGGGGTTGTTGGTCCATTAGCTCCTTCAGCAATTAACTTAGCTTTCACTTTATTAGCATTTGCTTCGGTTATGACGTTTTCAATTGCACAGGGCATTAGTATGTCAGCTTCTACATAGAGGGATGCATCGGAGTCACTTATCTTTTCCCCATGTGGGTAGTTGATCACTTTACCTGTCTCGTTCTTAACTTTCATAGCTAGTTCAACGTCTAAGCCTTTGGGGTCATATACTGTTCCTGAAGTGTCGCTTACAGCAACCACTTTAGCACCATACTTGTTTGCCCAGTAAGCTGCATATTGGGCTACATTACCGAATCCATGTATAGATACAGTTTTACCTTCAAATCCTCCTAACCATTTCTCTGCAGCTGCTTTAGCGGCTATTACTGTGCCAAATCCCGTTGAATATATTCTTACTGGATTACCCCATAGTTCTGGTGGCTTAGCTGTGAAGACTCCTGGAACATTATATCCCTTAAGCTTGCTGTATTCATCAACCATCCAAGCCATTATTTGAGGATTCGTGTTAACGTCTGGTGCTGGTATGTCGATTTCAGGACCTATTATGTTGGCTATAGCTCTAGCGTAACCCCTACTCAGTTGCTCCAATTCTCTCATACTCATTTTCTTAGGATCGCATTTAACAGCACCTTTCCCGCCACCATATGGGATTCCTGCTAGAGAGTTTTTCAATGTCATGCCCATAGCTAATGCTATGTCGGTTTCTAGGGTTACTTCAGGATGATATCTAATGCCTCCCTTGTATGGGCCTAAAGCATTGTTATGTTGTACTCTGTAGCCTTCGAATACCATTAACCTTCCATCATCCATTCTAACAGGTATCTTAACCATTAGTACTCTATCAGGCTTGCTTAAATAGTCATAGACTTCTTGAGGCAACCCAGCTAATTCAACAGAATTCTTTAAAACACTTAACATCCACTCCAAATATGACATACTTCACCCCGTCCTAACATTTTATGAAAACTTTATATATTTTGGTTGTGAGCTTTTCACGTAAAAGGTATTAGAATTGGAAAATGAATTCAAGAAAGTTTAGCATGAGCATATAAGATTGTGGGATATATTTGCAAGATTTACATGGAGTTGACAACTGAGTTTAGGTGGATACGCTGATGGCTAATTCTGTCATCTCTTTATATAATTCCCTTAGGATTTCAGTGTAGTTGGCTTCTCCCTCCTCCACTTTATCCATTAGTTCTTCCAGCTTTCTAGTGGTTTCTTCACATACATATTTGCCATAATTTGATATTAGGTAGTTGAAGACTTTTGATCCTAGACTTGTGGCTATTAGTTTCCCCTTCTTAGTTGTAGTCTTTACATATCCTCTCTCGAAGAGTGTTGAGATTATATGTGCATATGTTGATGGTCTCCCTATCCCTCTCTCCTTCATTTGCATGACTAATTCTCCTTCTGTGAATAGTGGTTTAAGTGATGTTCTCCAGCTCCTTACACTTTTAATCGTCATCCTACCAATGTTCAATTTTGGCATAGTTCTTATTGGTGAAATTAGTGTGAACCCTTCATCTAAAATATCAACTACTTCCTCTGTTGAGACCGCTTTATTCAATACTGCAACGTTTATTGTGGCTTTTTCCCTCAAAATTTTTGCTGGTTTCATTTGACTTGCAATGAATCTCTTAAATATTAAATCGTATAAATCGTAGTGGTCTCTTGTCAATCTTCTACCAAGCCTCATGATTCCAGATGCCACTAGATACTTTAATCTACTTGTATCTATTGGTCTTGTTGGCCTTATACATTCATGAGCCCCCTCAGCCCCCCATCTTCTTGGGTAGAATAAGTTTGGCCCCCACTTCTCACTTATGTAATCTTGTGCTACCTTCATTCCAACGTTAGATACTCTTGTACTATTCGTTCTATGGTAAGTGATTAAACCTAACTCGAAGAGGTCTTGTGCTATTCTCATGGTTCTTGATGCTCCTAAACCTATTATCTCAGATGAATCCCTTAAAAGGGCGTCTGTGGTGTATGGGGGTTTCGGATTTAACTCCTCCTCGACTTCCTCTAATTTCACGATCTCCACATCTGATGATTCTAGATCTTTGAGTATCTTTGTAAGTTCATTTTTCCTTGTTTTCTCCATTACCACAGTAATCTTCCTATCGTTTTGAAGTGTTATCTCCACCATGTCAACTACGTTCTCTTTTAATTCCTTTGTGCTGTTTACAATCCACCCTAAAACTGGTGTTTGTACTCTACCTGCGGAGAGCTCTCTCTTACCGAAGCTGATTTGAACTCTCCTGCTTAATTCAAATCCTATCCATCTATCTTCTATTCTCCTTAGTAGTTGTGCTTCCACCATTCTCATGTTTATTTCTCCAAGATTTTGAAGTGCTTCTTTTATGGCTCTTGGCGTTACCTCGTGGAATCTCATTCTTTTAACTTCTCTAACGTATGGTGATAGGACTTGAGCTATATCCCATCCTATCTTTTCCCCTTCAGAATCGTCGTCTGTGGCTATTATGAGCATATCTACTTCTCTTGCAATGGATTTCAATGCATCAACTATCTCTCTTTTATCGTACAATTCTCCACCACATATATTGCATAAATTGATGCTATCACTTATCGTTCTTCCACATTTCTTACATCTCTTTATGGTGTCGTATACTGGGATCATCTCTCCATTTCTAATTATAACTCCATAGTATCCTTCTTGAGTTGTTAAATCGAAGACGTGCCCTGCTGTTGAAGCTATGTTCAGCATGTAGTCTCCAGTACTGACCTCGTATATGGTGATGGCTCCAATGGCTCTTTTGTGTGGTGTGCCGAAGAATCTTGCTATTGTTGATGCCTTTTTTGGGGATTCAACGACAAGTAGTGCTGTCTTAACTATATCCTTTAGTTCTCCAGCAATTCTCCCCTCCCTGATATCTCTTATCTTCTTTCTTTCATCGCTTATTTCTTTAATCAGCTTTTTCATTTCCGTTTTATTGTATCTGGTGAATTCCACGTCTTCTAAATACCATTTTATGTCTCTCATTAGTCCATTGAAAGCTTTTTTATTGTCAATTATGGTTACTGCAAGTCCTTTTGAAACTCCACCTGCATATAATCTTGATGTTCTCCCTGAGGCTTGGATGTATGCTACTACATCTGGTACAATTATGGTTAATTTGTCTCCTTCTTCCACATCTAAGTATGGGCTTTTCTTTATGCCCCTTTTAACCTCCTTTCTGCTCAAGTAGTCTTGTACCAACTTTATTGTTTCATTTATTATTTGTTGGAGGAATCCCTTGTATCCTTCGAGTTTCACATTTGATTTTGTTGCTTCTATAACTTCCATTAACACTTCTTCTCCAACAGTTTCAAAGTACCTTTTTATCTTAGCTATTTGCTCATCTATTAGATTTCTATCTCTCTCTGTTTTCACATGTTCTCTTATACTGCTTAGTAGAATTACTGCCTTGTATGGTCTATACTCGCTTATATCTAATGATATTCTTATTTTTGGTACTCCAACGAATACCGCATATTTTACTGTTTCAGGTAGATCAATACCTCTAGTTAATGGGCTTCTATATGAAGCTATTCCTACTAGTACATCGTATTCACCGTTTCTAAATCTTTCGAGTAGTTTTCTCTTAACTTGTGCTGATGATGCTGCTCTTATACCATTGTTATTTAATGCTTCTGTAACCTTTTTAACGTATTCCATCCCCTTGTCTACTGGTATAAATACTAATCCTCCATTACCAAGTTCTTTTATAACTCTTATAGCTTCATCTATTAAGTCTCTATTCTTCCTTGGTTGTACATATACGTCCACTATGTTTCTATACCCCTCTATCCTCCCGCTTATCTCAAACCCTAGAAGTTCTCTGATCAACTTTATCCTTTTAGTTCTCCTAGCTCTTATCGATGCCCCTGAAACTATTAGTATGCTATCTCTTGGTTTAATTAGACTTCCACCATTAAAGCTACTTTTACTTTCAATTCTCTTGTATGCTTCCTTTATTTCCTCGTCACTTATCCCTAGCAGTTTTAGTACTAGATCTACGTTTTTTGATCTCCTCACGAATGAATCTACATCATCTACGAATATCATGTTGAACTTCATGTTGGCTATAGCATCATAGTTTCTTGATAGGAAGTATGATGTTGTTATGAGTACATTGTAATTTCCTTTTGATATTATTTCCATCATTTCCTTCTTTTCCTTCTCTGTTAGTAGTGCATGGTATGCGGCTATCTTGATATTGTCGAGTTCAAGTCTCCTCCTATACTCTTCCATTGTTTGATGTACTTGTTGTGCTAGTAGAGATGTGGGTAGTATGATGTACGATTTCCCACCATTCTTGGCTAAGTATAGTGAGTATATTATGCCAAAACTTGTCTTCCCCATTCCTGTGGGTGCAATTATCGCGAAACTTTTCCCCCTTAATGCTCTTTTACACCAAGTTCTCTGTGCACTCCAAAATCTACTTCCATTGGCTTTCTTGAAAAGTTCTTCAACTTCATTTACCTTTAACTCTAATTCCCGTATTTCCTTGTATTTACCCATTCTCCCATGTTGTTCGAGGTATTCTATGATTCCCTTTAATGCTCTTTCATTGTTTGTTTCACGTATTTGTTTCAATATTTCTTCATCTTCTAATGGTATGCATTTATCGCATGGTATTCCCAGTTTTAGCCTTAGGTCTGTTATGTTTCCATCACAGTTTGGGCATTGAAATTTGAATATAGCGTAAACTTTCTCTCTCATTTCATCATTCATCAGTAGTTTTGGAATTAATTTGAATAAATATATTTCTCTCTTTTACTTTTCTTACTGAGGGTGATGTTATTTTCTCGTTTCTATTCCAATTATCTTTATGTTTTTTGGATTTAATTGTAATTGTTTATAGCATTTTGGACATTTCCCACCATACTTCTTTATTATTTCTTGTGGGTTTGCTAGTTCATCTCCTCTATAAAATATGAAGCCGCATCTTTCACAATATATCCTTATAGTCATGGCTTTTTACAATTCACCTATTCAGACTCAAACTAATAAATTTTAGTTTAGTGATGTAAGCTTTTATCTTACCCTTATAATAACATATTTACTTGGGTGGAGGGGTTTGAGTGAGGGTGACATTGACCTAGAGATTTTGAAGTTGAGGATTATGGCTGATCTTAAGAGGAAAGCTCTCTCACTTAAGAGGGCTCAACCCTCTGAGAAGAGGGATTATAGGAGTATACTTATGGATAAATTGACTGAGAGGGCTAAGGAAATTTTGAGGTGTGCTGAAGTTCAGTATCCTGAAGAGACTAAGAAGATAATTGAGGTTTTGGGTAGAGCTATAGATTCTGGGTACATTAAAGACTATATTGATGAGTATTCACTTTATGATTTGTTTCTGAGTTTGGGTTTAAATGTTAGGATTCCAACTGGGATATATTATGTTCGTAAGGGTGAAAAGAAGTCTCTAGCAGATCTGTTTAAGGAGTAGGTATGGTGTCTTGATGGATTGGAGTTTACATTGGTTTGGTGGAATACTCCTCCTCTTTGAAGATAAAGCTTTCTTGATGGATCCAAATTCTAATAGTGTTTTTGGGGATGCAATCGTTGTTAGTCATGCTCATGGCGATCATGTGGTTGGTTTAAAGTGTAGGGGGCTTAAGCTGGCTTCTTACTATACAATTAAACTTTATGAAGCAGCTACAAATTTTAGGGTTAATGGGTTATACCCTCTATTCATGGATGGTCAAAGAATACCTCTTGACCGTTTAATGTTGGAAGTTTATGATTCTGGGCATATTTTAGGGTCGTTGCAATTTAGATTTGAAAGTGTATCATCATCGCTTGTTTATACTGGAGACATAAACTTGGTTGATACCATAATTACCAATGCTGGTAGAGTTTTGGAGTGTGATGAACTCATTATTGATGCTACTTATGGTAGTCCAAGAATTTCATTTCCAGATAGATGGGAGATCTATGAAGATCTAGTTGAATTTATTGATTTCTCTGTTAAGTCTGGTAAACCCCCTGTTTTGAAGGTTTACTCTATTGGTAAAGCTCAAGAGGTTATTGCATTGATCAATAGGTTTCTTGGATTGGAGGTTTTGGTGGATTCTAAGATTGCTAGGATTAATGAAGTTTACCGTTCAGCTGGTGTGGATTTAACGTATATTCCCCTCCGTTCCAGTGAGGGTTTTGAATCCCTTAAATCCCTCTCTCTTCCATTGGTTACCTCTAAACCTAGCATTTACAGGTATGCTAGGAGTATTGGTATGCCTGGTGTAATGACTACAGGTTGGGCTTCCATATATCGATTATCTGATTGTGAAGTTTCCTTTCCACTTAGTGATCACGCTGATTTTCAGCAGCTTGTATCATATGTGGAGGCTTCAGGTGCTAAGAAGGTTTATCCAATTGGAGCATTTTCCCGTCATTTTTCCATTTGGCTTAAGAGGAATATGGGTTTAGAGGCTAAGCCTATTGTGGATTTAGCCTAGTTATGGTTGTAACATCTTTAGTTTTGTTTTTGGATCGTATTTCCTTAAGAGTTTTAGATTCTCCCCCTCTATTATCGTTAATTCTGCTGTTGGATTTATTATACATCCACTCATTAAATGTCCTCCATGACATACGCCGTCTTCTCCTGCTATGCTTATATGTGCATGTATAATCTTACCTTCATCATCTTCAGATATGTTTCCAATACATGACACTATTTCCAGATGTCCTGAGACTTCTATGATTTTGTATTCTCCATTCACGTATACTCCAAATCTTGCTTTGCTAAGTGCTCCTATGACCATTATCTGTCCTGCTGAAACTTCTTTCTCCCTTACAATTCTCATTATTTCTTGCATTAAGTCTTCGTTTTCCCTTAATCTTGCAACTATTATCCTGCCAACCTTTGCTTCTTTGCTCATGTTTTAACATTTAGTCTATTAGTGGATATATCTCTTCCTCTATGAATTTCAGTAGATCGTATTGGCTTATCTTGCTGAAGGCTGTTATAACGCAGTTTCTAGTTATCCCCATAACGTATCCACTCTTCTTTGATGTTGCCACTATATACCATATTGTTCCATGGGATAGGTATTGAGTGTATAGTGAAGTGTTCTTTAAGTCTTCTCCGTATAGGCTTAGTTTATTTATGTTTGGTATGTCTATGTTGTCAAAGAATATTACTTTTGTGGATTCTGGATTCTCTTCATGGTATCTCCTGAGGGTTTCAGGACTTATCTTGGCTTCCACTATCCCCCCTATGGTGATGAATATTATCTTGCTTAATTCATTGGCAACTTGATTTGCCCAATTCTTCTTACCAATTACTGTTAATAGTAGTTTGTCTTTGTATTTGCTGAATTTGAATGGTGCTTCGAGGGTTATTATTGCTGGAGTCTTCTCCCCCCTCCTATTTATGTATATTACGCTATCTTTCAAGTATGTTCCAGTTAGGGATTCGCTTGTTAGGTCTAGGTCTATGATTTCCGTTACCAGCTTTTCCCCTTCTCCATATTCTTCTTCTACATGGTAGTTTTGTAGTTTTCTTGCTATGCTTTTCAAGTCTATTTCTTCATTAACTCTAAATACTTTTGCTGCTAACACCATTTTCTACACCTTCAATTACATTACCCAATTTTGCTCATAAAATATATTCTAGCCCCTACAGATTAAATTATAATTGTGTGGAGTGATGTTTATTGACGTTTATACGTGAAGTTGTTTTAGAGAATTTCATGTCTTATGAGTATGGTAGGATCCCTCTTGGTCCTGGATTGAATATAGTTACAGGTCCTAATGGTTCTGGTAAGTCTTCTATATTGCTTGGGATATCTGTGGCTTTAGGTGCTCAGTATACTGAGCGTGGTAGGAGGTTGAGGGATTTGATACGTTGGGGTTCTAAGCTTGCTAGAGTTAGTGTTGTATTGGATAATAGTGTTAGGGGTAGGGGGAGGCCTTACCCGAAGATCAAATCTGATGTCATTAGGGTTTCAAGGTATCTTAGGGTTGATGGTTCGTATTGGTTTGAGGTTAATGGTGTTGAGTATAGTAGAGGGGAGATTCAAGGTATACTTAGAGCTTTTGGGTTTAATCCAGATAATATGCTTGTAATAATGCATCAGAATATGGTTGAAGAGTTTGTTGTTATTTCGCCTAGGGATAAGTTGAAGCTTCTGGAGGATGCTGTGGGTTTAACTCATTATAGGGAGAGGGTTATGGATGTTAGGGAGAGGTTGGAGAAGGTTTTGAAGGATGAGGCTGAAGTTAAATCTATGCTTGATAAGGCTAAAGCCAATCTAGATTTCTGGCGTGGTGAATATGAGAAGCTTAAGGTTAGGGATGAGCTTATGAAGCGTAAAAGTGATTTGGAAATTGAACTTTCATGGTCTAAGGTTAACCGTAAATTGAAGTCTGTTAATGATTTGAAGGCTAAGATTGATGGTTTGAGAGTTAAGCTTGATTCTCTTAAGAGATCTTATGATGAGCTTAGCTCTGAAATTAAGGGGTTGGAGGATCTTATGGTTCAAATTGAGTTGGAGAGGAGGAGGATTATGGATATGCTTATAGAGTATTCTAGGATTATTGGTAGACTTGAAGCTTTAGGGGGGATTTCAAGGGATTTTGAAGAGGTATCGTCAAAGTTTTCCAAGCTTAGAGTGGATTTTGAAGATGTATGTAAACGCTTTGATTTCATATTTAAGGATTATGTTGGTAAGTTTTCGTCTAGGGCTATTTTGGGGTATATGATTGAGGAATTGTCTTCTGAAATTAGGTTGAGGGAGAGGGATTTGAGGTCTTTGGAGGGTGAATTGGAATCTTTGTTGGAGAGTGCCAAGAGGGTTGGTCCTATGCCAAGTGTTATTAGGGATTTCGATGAAATCAATTCTGATTTAATGATGGTTAATGCTAGAATTGAAGCTTTAGGTCCTGTTTCACCTGAAGCTGAGAAAATGTATAATAGCTTTAGCTCCACATTTAATGAGCTTTCTGAGAGAGCTAAGATACTTAGTGGGAATAGGGAGGCGATATTGAGGGAGCTTAATGATCGTGTTGAAGCTTGGAGGAAAGCTATATTAAACATTGTCTCTGAGATCAATGGGATCTATCGCGATTTGCTCTCTGAACTTAATGCTACTGGGCATGTTAGGATCACCAATCTTGATGATGTTGATAAGGCGGGTTTAGAGATACTTGTCGGTTTTAGGGGTTCTGAGCCTATCCTACTTGATGGGTATTCTCAGAGTGGTGGTGAGAGGACAATTGCGATAGTATCATTTCTATTGGCAGCTCAGAGATTCATAAAATCTCCATTTAGAGCTGTGGATGAATTTGATATTCACATGGAT
>JANZKA010000011.1 GCA_025060975.1 Candidatus Culexarchaeum nevadense | reverse complement strand
AACCAACGTAAATATAACTGAAAAAGATTTAGAGAACATAAAGAGATCAATAAAATTAACTTTAGAAGAAGATAGCATAGAAAACGTTGAAATAAGGATACCAATAATAAGGGGGTTCAATGATAACCCAGATAAGATAATTGAAATGAGAAAGACTCTAATAGATATTGGCTACTTGAAAGCCATAGAAAGAGGGAGGAATGTGAGTATAGAGCTATTAGAGGTAATACATGAAGTTGCTGCAAACAAAGAATTAAGATTACAGAAGAACCTAACAGTAGAGGAAATTGTAGGGTTTGGAGAATTATTGAATTTACCGAGAATCTATGTTAGACATAGGAGTTTAGGTTTAAGAGAAAGCTTAACAGAAGCTAAGAGAAGAGTTAAAGTTTAATTCTATATCTATCCTTCAACTCTTGCTTCTTAGCCATATTCCATCCACTAACATCTTGATAATACCCGGTAACTCTACTCCACCACTTAACATTTGACGAACCACAATTTGGACATCTATCATTGAGTAAGGGGGATACAGTAGCACAATCATTACATATAGTTAAATCCTTAGTGTAACTGAAATACCCTATCTGTGTTTCCACAGCAATCTTCTTCGTAACTTTAAATAGTGCTTCAACATCTGGATAAGCTTCTCCAAGCCAGACATGGAAAATGTTTCCACCAGATAGTAATGGGAAGAACTTGTGCTCGATATCTATCTTCTTAGCCAAAGAAATGTTTGCACCAACATAAACATGTGTACCATTACTGTAGTACACGGGGACATCCCTCTCACCAGCATCAAGCATCTTTCGAGCAGTTTCCAAATCCCCCTTAACAACCTTTTTAGCCATATCTGAAAATTCAGGTGAAATTAAATCTGCAACTGCAAGTCTCTGTGCACAACTTTCAGCAGGAGTTCTAGCCAATGCAATTTTATACTTAAGTTTAGACTGTAATTCATCTCTATATTTACGCATAGCCAAGATAACTTTAACAAGAAGTTTTACAGCTTCACTGGATTCATGTAATTGATATCCTGTATGCCACTGCGCCATCTCATTACCTCCAACTAACCCTATTACGAAAACGAGATTATTGAAATCAACAGCTGGAGGACCTCTACGCCCAGTCTTTAAATCCAATGGTTGTTGTGTAGCAAAAGGTAAACGTCCATTCTTAATCATAATCTCCATCCACTTCAATTTAGCATTGAAAACGTCAAAAGCTAAATCCATTAACCTATAAACCTCTTCAATGAGCTTATCATCGTCACCCTTAGCCCTATAAGCAGCTCTTGGGAGATTTAAACTTACTACTTGCCAAGCACCCATACTAAAGTGTTTACCATCGATGAAATACATTTTATCATTAAATAATGGATCACTATCAGGAGTTTCAGTAAAGGAGTATGCACAACACTGATAACATGAAACACCCTTCCCATAACCCCTATATGGAGGCATAGCATTATCAAAGTAGGGGGAACCAAACTTCGAAACAACCTTATGTACCAACATCCATTCATCGTAATACTCATCTTTAAAAGCTTCAGGGGTTATGTAGGTTTCAAGTTTTGGGAAGTTGAATGGTTTACCCCAATAATCACCTTTCAAAGCAACTTCATATATAGCTCTAAAGAACATCCTAGCCTCATCTTCAAAACTACCATAAGTGTCTTCGCCAACCATCCCCCTATACACAACAGGCTTATCACGCCATATCTCTGGAACTGTTGGGGATAGTTGGATGTTGGAGAATACAAGCTGCCCACCCCTAGCAACATAACATTGAGTCAACTCATAAAACATCATTTGAGCTAACTGCTTAATTTCATCATAGGATAACCCCTCCATAAATGGAGCCAGAAACACATTATAATTGTAGAATCCTTGACCCCCAGCAAAATTTGTTTGAGCTGCAGCTAGAACCTTAACGGAATGAAGTATGGCAACTTCCGGATGCTTTGCAGGTCCAGCCACACTAGTTTTGAAGCCAGTCCCATCAGGCATTAAGCCATAATACAAGAAGTATCTTAAATCGTGATCTTGACAGAATGGCCTAGTACCAAAATACTCTAAATCATGTATATGTATATCGCCATGTAAATGGGCATCAGCTATGTGTATTGGAAGTAAAAGGAGATACTGCTCCTTAGAAAGCTTATCAGCCTTCTTTTTATGAGAAGTCTCAGGGTTAGGTTGGAGGTTAGCGTTCTCCTTGGCTTCAAAACCAAGTCCAATATCAATTAGATAAGCATCATAAACTGGTGCTCCAACCCTAGTTAAAACATTCCTGTAAACTATGTATGCAGGCTTGTTATTAGACCACTCTAGAAGGATGTTATTCACAACCTCTCTAATTAGAGGAGCACTAACAAAGAATGCCCCCATACGTTTAATTCTACGCTCAGCCTCTAAGGCTATAGCCTCAGCTTCACTTCTACTTATGGGTGGAATCCCAAAGAATTCTTCAGCCAACCTCGTTTCATTTAAAAGTTGCTTTACAATCTTAGATCTATCCCAAGGCTCAAAATATCCACTACTAGTCCTAACAAGTATCGTTTCATCATTATTATTGTCCTTCTTGAAATTACCTATGGATCTATCCACCCAACCATTATACTCATTAAGCCAATCCACCATAACTTAACACCTCCCCAAAATCTTTAAAACAAAATCCCTCTTCAAACTTGAAGAATCGAAGAGATCGCTTACAAAGTAATATTTACCATCAACCTCAAGTATTGGAACAGAAGTTGCAAAAACATTGTTCATTATCAGTTCAGCCATGACATCTATATCCGAAACATCCCTCTCAACGTATTCAACCCCAATACTTGCTAAAAAATTCTTCAACGTCAAACATAATGGGCAATTAGGAGCTGTATACACCTTAACAATTGACATACATCAATATATTTAAATTAACTACTCTAAAAGTTTAGTGTTTTTAACATTGCTTTAAAATGCATTGTATGGGCCAATGAGAAATAAAGACCTTGAAATTTAATTAAGCATTTAAAAATAGAGTTCATGTAAAAAAGGTTTAAAGACTATTTAACCGAGTAAACATCGTTAAAGTATAAAAAACATAGTTATAATTTGAAGGGGAAACATGTAAAACTAGTAAAAAAGGTTATTTAATCGATTTTTAGGAAACTGGGCTTCTCCTTCAATCTAATTATTGGAACTGCAATCCACCCTGGCTGTACACCATTAGAAGTCTTAATTAATTCACCGGACTCTTCACTTCTTACCAAAAGGTATTTACCGTGAAGAGGGGTTTTACTCTCATAATAATAGAATACTGGAACCCCATACCACTTATAATAATCTCTGTATATGGCTATAACACCAATGTAATTTAAACCATTATACTCAAATTGCAATGCATAAGCAGGTTGACCTAAGCCAGCAATGGAAGCCATAAATCTAGCTAGATCCTCTAGACTTTCCACCCGCATTGGTATTGGAGAGGGGATTTCTTCTAAGCTCATCTAATACACCAATAACCATGAAGATTCTGGCTATATTAATGTTTCCTAAGAACATCAGTAACGAATTGCTTAATGATCTCCACACCCCTCTTTATTTCATCAATGGATGTTGCATAGGAGAGTCTTAAATGTCCTTCCCCACCAGATCCAAAGGCACTTCCTGGAACTGTTACAACACCATAATCTAGAAGTTTATCTGCAATTTCAATAGAGTTAAATGATATTCCAGAAATGTCTGGAAATACGTAGAATGCTCCTCTGGGGGTTGGGCATCTTAAACCTTCAATGGAATTCAATTCTCTAACCAGTAAACGCCTCCTATTATCATATTCTTTAACCATGAAGTCAACACAACTTTGATCTCCCAATAGTGCTGCAATACCAGCATATTGAATGAATGATGAGGGGCATGTAGTCGTATTCTGTTGTATTTTGTCCATACCATCAATAATTTCCCTAGGAGCTATTGTAAAGCCAAGTCTCCATCCAGTCATGGCATAAGTCTTGGAGAAACCATCAATAATAACCAATCTATCTCTCAACTCATCAAAACATAGCATTGTGAAAGGCTTTTCATCTTCATAAACTAACATCCGATAAATTTCATCTGACACCACGTATAAATCATGGTCTACAGCTAAATCAGATATAACCTTCAATTCATCTCTACTTAAAACTCCTCCAGTAGGATTATTTGGGGAGCAAAATAAAATGATCTTACTCCTATTTGTTATAGCCTTCTTTAAAGCTTCTTCGTTAAGCTTAAAAGAGTCGCCACAATTCACCTCAACAATTCTACCACCAGCAGACTCTACACATTGCCAGTAAGTTGGCCATGCAGGTGTTAAAAGTATGACTTCATCACCAGAATCAACAAGACATTGTATAGCTGCATATAATGAAAATTTAGAGCCCGGAGTAACTATAACCTCACTATTTGGATTTACATCCACATTGAAGTATTGCTTATAGTATTTGGAGATAGCCTCCCTAAGCTCAATTATACCCTTAGAAGAAGTGTAATGTGTAAACCCCTTCTCCAAAGCTTCAATACATGCCCTCTTAATATGGGTAGGAGTGTCGAAATCAGGTTCACCTATACTTAGATCAACAAGCTTTCTACCTTGAATTTTAAGTTTCCTAGCCTTCTCACTAATACTTAAGGTTGGTGATGGCTGTAAAACAGTTACTCTAGACGCAAGCTTCTTCAAATAGTACCACTAGATAACGTTCTGACAAAAGCGTCTTTTAAAAGTTTCTAAATAAAGAATAATGTGTAATTAGTTTATGCATCAGCGTTGTATGTGAATCACTTCCTCACCAGCGTTATCTCCATTGTAGAAACTCGTCTAGCCTGATCCCCTTGACCCACAGTCTCAGAGCCAATGGTTATATTCTTGACTTCCACTTGTCCAGGTAGAAACCTATTTTTAACTATTTGTGCAACGTCGACAGCCTTGCTTATAGCTCTACCACGCG
The DNA here is from genome assembly GCA_025060975.1 of Candidatus Culexarchaeum nevadense. GTDB lineage: Archaea > Thermoproteota > Methanomethylicia > Culexarchaeales > Culexarchaeaceae > Culexarchaeum > Culexarchaeum nevadense. The sequence continues at coordinate 15,043 of JANZKA010000011.1, read as the reverse complement.
CCTTTATAACAACTTCATCTACACCTTGATTGAATTGGACTAGTGCTGCCAAAACATAGTTCATAGCTCCCTTCTTCCCTATCAATACAACGTTGCTTTGCTGTGAAGCCATTAAAATCCCTCCAACAACCGCTGTTAACGAGTCTAAAATAGGTTAAAGGTAATGTTATTTAAATTTTACTCAAATATTGATTGCTCCATTTTCCTAATGAATTCCCTGGCTTTTTCAAAAACTTTAACACCCTTATCAGTAACTTTATAATATGATGTACCGCCACTACTAAACTTCTCCAGCAAACCTTCCCTCACCATCCTATATATAACTGCATAAACGGTTATCGTGGAAGGGGTAAAATTAAACTTCTCAGATATAGCTTTCTTAATGGCATAACCATACATTGGTTGAGAACGTAAAACACTAATTATGTAGAGCCACAAATTCTCTTTAGTAAGCTTTTTAACAAGCCTTTCATAAGCCAAATAGATCCCATTAAAATACATTATTTATTTACAGAAATATTTTATGCAAAACATTTTAGAGTTATGAATGTGGAAAATTAATTGAAGGTGGAAAAATTGAGTGAAGAGGATAAAGAGAGGCTTAAAAGCTTATTGAAGGAGAGGATAGATCAACTGAGCAAAGAGGTAGAGGTACTTAAGATGTGCTTAGAAATATTAGGTGAGAAAACTACAACCCAGCAGAAAATGAGCGAAACAGCATTAGAGATGAAAGTTGAGAAACCGGTACAGAAGGCTAAACCTACTGAAAGAAAGCTTTTAATGAGTATAAGTGAGGGGGGAGAGAATATTGCAAACATATATGTGGAGGAAAATAAGATAGTAGTAGTTCCAGGGAAGAATGTAAAGGTTGATGTGAATTCAAGAGATTTCAAAGACTTCTTCGTAAAGAAGGTTTTATTCGGTTTGAAGAAGGAGAAACCTTCAATATCATATGAAGTAAAGGATGTAAATGGAACTTTAAAGGAGGTTATAATAAAGAATGTTACTGAGGAAAGGGATATTAAGAGAATTGAAGGTGCAGTGAAATGGACCTTCAGTAGATTTATATCTAAGCCTTAAACCAGCGGAAGGAAATATAGGTAACTTCATTGGTGGCTGGATTAATCATTGCTATAATGAAATTCTTCTTGACACTATGAGAAAGCCTCCCAGCACGAACAATATCCACTGGATCAAGCTTCTCATTCATTGGGAAAACTTCAACTAAGAATGGTGCATGATCAATTCCAGGTCCATGAACGTAAACTGCAAAATCAGCTCCAAACTTCATACCAGATCTAACAACATACCCCTTATTCCTCAAATCACAATAAACAGTATAAAGTTCATTGAACAACTTATGTTTACTTTTAACGATAGATAAAACTTCACTTCTGCTAAGAATCCTATCACCATCAACAATTGATATAACCCCCTTATCAAGGAGATATAATGCTTCTATTGGCGATAATACTAATGGGGAATTGAAGTTCAAATCCTTAGGTTTTCTAACCTTAATTGGCATACCATAAAATCCATGAGCGTAAAGCCACCTACTAGCTTCAAAATCCCAAACCACAAAGTTTCCTCCAACCCATTCAACCACTATGGGCTTGAAGGGGGCCACCATAACACATATTTACCTCCACCTACACTTAACACATTAGCAAAGTAAAAAGGTTATGGGATGCTAGTCTATGCCAGTAAAAGGTATGATTAGTAGAAGCATGCTAATGGTTATCATATCATACTGTATAGGATTAATAATTGTGCTAGCATTGATAAGCTACGCTGGATTCTATAATATCATTGGGAATATCATAAACAGAATATCATATCAGCTATTCATGTTAATATTAATACTCAATTTAATTGGGCTAATACTATACGCATCAATATGGTACACATTAATATGGGGGAGTGGAGCTAAAATAAGGTTTAGAAATGCAATAACATCAACTTGGGCAAGCATATTCATAGTCTATCTAAGCCCAACAGGAGTTGCAATGGAAGTATTAAAGCTTATCTTAACCAATAGGGATGGAAATGTGCCTATAGGCAAGGGTATGGCTGCACTGACCATGCAAAGAATACTGTACTCCATAAGCTTCATAATAATGGCAGTATCAAGCTACCTAATAGTGCAATACAGATACATGATAATAGGTGAAATGATTGGAAGAATAATCACAGCTTTGCTGGCAATATCCATTGGAACAATTACCACCCTACTAATGCTTGGAGAGAAGGCTGAGTGGATAGAGAAGATTATAATCAAAGTATATGAAAGGTATAAAACCAACATTGACAAAATACTTTCAAAATACAATTCCACCAACATCATGAACTCTGTATCATCAACTCTAAATGATTTCAAAGAATCATTCATGAAATTGAAATCGAATAAGTTGCACCTCATAATAGCATTTACACTCACAATGATCAATTGGATGACCAACGTAGCAATATTGTATTTAGTGCTACTCTCACTTGGATATAAGGTTTCCATATGGATTTTAATGGTCATAATGGTTATATGTGAATTTGTTCAAATGACCCCAATAGCTATACCCGGAATGCTTGGAATAATAGAAACTGTTATTGCAATGGCACTACAAACATTTGGAATACCATTGGATATTGCAGCTACAGCCTCAATATTAACGAGATTAGCAACCTTCTGGTTCGATCTACCAGTAACAGCAACAGCAGCATCATATTATGGGATAAAATATCTCATGAAAGGCATGTCGAGATAGACAAATTAAGCTTCCAATACAATACCACTCAAAGCTCTATCTGAAACAACCTTCACAACTTTAACTTTAACCACTTTGCCAATAAATTTAGATGCAAAACTTGAATTCTCAATGAATATTACTGGACCATGCATAAATGGGTAAGCCACAACCCCCCTAACACCCGGAAATGCTTCAACAATAAATGCATCTAGAATCAGCCCAACCCATTTACCCTTCAACTTTGAATTCAACTCATTCGCTTTACTAGCAATTATCCTACTAGCCTCATTACTAAAACTTGGTGGAGCTTTAGGGAAATCTGCAAATGCTGACATTGGTAATGGAGTGAAACGATACAATGTTATCTTCTCAGCACCAGCTCTAACAGCTTCATCCATAACCCTAGAAGTTTCAATAGCCACATTAACATTTTGCCCAGGTAAACCATGAATGAAATATGCATATGGAATTAAGCCGTATCTCCTGAGAATTTTAATTGCTTTCACAGCTTGATGAGGAGTTGAAGGTCTTCCAAGAGCTATAGAGTGAAACTCGCTTCCAGTTTCAATACCTATACTTACTGGAGTTCCATGAAGGTATCTTCCCAAAACCTTAGCCACAGACTCTTCTACAAGTGATGGTTTAACATTTTCTATTGATACGAAAATTCTCACTCCAAACTCCCTCTCCAAACTTTTAACCCTATCTAAAAGTTCCTCAATGGCACCAATATTCGGTGGGGGATTTGAAGGGTCTGTGAGAGGTTCAGGCTCTACGAGTAAATCCCTACCATAATCTAGGAAGTCTGAAGCGCCCAGAATGAATCTTCTACAACCAACTTCAATTAAACCTTTAATCTCATCAACTATTGATTCAATAGATCTACTCCTAGATGGACCGAAGAGACTTGGAACGGAACAATACCCACAACCTGGAGGTATATTGAGAGGACAGTAATACCTATCACTAAGAGGACCAGTATAGCATTTACCACAATCATTACATTTACGTCCATCTGGAAGCTGAATTTTGGTTCGTCTAAAATTACTACACCCCCTAACCGCCTCCACGTATATCCTACATGCATAATACCCCCAATAATTCCTAATCACCTTCACGGATGGCTTAAAAGAGTTTAATTCAACTCTAGACATGAATGGTCTTAGAGGATTAACAACCATTTCTGAGCCAATTCTATAAGCTAATCCACTAATATCTTTAAGGAAATCCAGGTCACCGCTAAATCTGAGTTTAGTGAGGAATTCCGATAACGATTTCTCAGCTTCACCTATAAATGCAACATCAAATTCAGCTTTAATCAAAGCTTCATATGGATCAGAGGCTATTGGGCCACCTATAACCGTTAAACCATCATTAACCCTACTCCAAAGCTTTCTAATTCTACGAACAGTAGGCATATCTACACTCATTGCACTTACCATTAAAATATCAAATCCATTCAATAAGGATGGATCTCTGAGAACGCTATAGTATGGTTTCAAATCAAATTCGAATCCAAGCTTCTCTAAAACTCCAGCCACAGTTCTCGGCCCACACCCAATAACATCTATAGTTGCATGTCTACCCTCAGAACCTGAGCCTACAGCATCAACAATTATTATCCTCATAATAATCAGATTATGCTATCACTTTAATGGACGTCTAATAGTGGCTATGGAATTATCTGCAATCCCCAGAGAAGTCATCTGAGTTGGGTTAGCCCAAACCTCTCTTTCAGGAACATTATCATCAGCTATAACTGTTAATACACATTTACGCTTACCAGCAATGACCACTTCGATTTTATCTGTTATTTGAAGTTGCTTCATCATAGAGCTATTCATCTTAGCCATACCCTCATCAACACCATCAATACGCCTAATCCGCAACCTTTTCTCGGGAACCTTAGACATGTAACATCAACCGATAATATGATGATTTAAGGAATTATATAAAAATATTAATGTTCACTTGAATGGTACTCCAAGTTCATAAAAGGAAAGCTTATAATTAAAGTACTTGTGAAGTTTAGATGGCAAATCATCTATGGAGGTTCTAACTTGCCTCCAAGTATCCCTATCCCTCAAAGTAACAGTATTGTCAGTAATAGACTGATAATCAATGGTTATAGCAATTGGAACCCCTATCTCATCAGCCCTAGCATACCTTCTACCAATAGAACCAGAATCATCATAATCAACTATGAACCCTTCATCCAAAAGTAAACGATAAACCTTCAATGCAAATTCTGGAAGACCATCTTTAGATACCAATGGTAAAACAACCAACTGTATTGGAGCAATATCTCTGGGGAGAGATAAAACAGTTCTACCATTCTTCTCACCATAAGCATACTCAAGAGCTGCATACACTATCCTATCAGCTCCAAAAGATGGTTCAACAACATGTGGTAAGATGTGTTTACCCTTAACCTCCACATTCTCAACTATCACATTAAAATCATCCCTATATAGCTTAACACCACCAATCTCAATGAACCCATCACGTTTAAACGCCTCCTCCAGTATTGATGGATCTATGGATTTAAGGATGCCATCAGCCTTCTCACCAAGCCTCCCCCTTATAACATCGATTTTCGGAACATATCTAGTTAAACGTTCAACCCTAGGTGTATCAAATTGCTTGTAAACTCTCAAATCCACACCGCTAAACACCATATGTCTACCCAAATCGTAATCCGTCCTATAAGCATAACCAGCAATTTCAACATACCCCCATCTCTCCAACTTAACAACTTGATCAAAGGTTTGAGCTGAATAGTGAGCTCTCTCCTTTGGAGGTTTATCTATGAAGAATTGAGAATTGAAGGGTATACCGAGGGATTCAGCGAACTTTCTACCTAAAACCATGAAGTAAGCTTGCCACTCATTGGATATCATACCTTTATCAACAGCTTCACTAGCTGAAATTGTTATAGGCTCAAAAACTTTTGAATTAGCTTGAGATTGTGGAACTATCCTTAAAAGCTCATCTCTATATTCATTGAAGAAGGGGCATTTCGGATCTTCAGGATCAAAGAAGAGTTCAACTTCCATTATAGTGAATTCCCTAAGTCTTATAGGTCCTTGCCTAGGGGAAATCTCATTCCTCAAGACACGCCCAATTTGAGCTATACCTATTGGGAGCCTACCCCTACAAGCCTCATATACACGTTTAAATGCTAAGAACATCCCTTGAGCAGCTTCAGGTCTACAGTAACCAATATCCCCACTATATGGTCCAATAGTAGTCTTGAATAGTAAACTGAATTTCTTAACATCACCTAACCCCCCTCCACACTCTGGACACTTCAACCCTCTCTCAGAAATTATATTGTTTAATTCATCCATAGACAGTGATTCAACACCACCAATCCCAGTTAACTGCTCCACAAGGTGGTCAGCCCTATACTTCCTACCACAAGATAAACACTCTACAAGGTAGTCTGTGAAGTGTTCAACATGCCCCGAAGCCTCTAAAACCTTGCTTGGAAGTACAATGGGAGTTTCAATTTCAAAAATTAAACCGGCATGTCTATGAATGAAAAACTGTCTCCACTTATTCTCAATCTTATGCTTCATTAATGTTCCAAGAGGACCGAAATCTATAAACCCCCTCACACCACCATAAATCTCCACAGAAGGCCAGAGGAACCCTCTCCTTCTAGAAAACTCCATTAAACGCTCATATCTATCCATAGCAATCCCAACACAAAATAAACAGATGGACAAATACATTAAAATATTTTCTTACACATGTTAGCAAACACTTTAAATCACACAGTAACACTATAATTCAACAGTGTCCAAAATGGGGTGGTTAAAGTATCATATAAGCGATGAAGGGAGATACTTCAATGGAAAACAATATGAAATAAGTGAAGCAGAATTTATACTCTTCGGTGCACCAATAGACTCTACATCAACATATAGAGCTGGATCTAGAGAAGCCCCTCAAATGATAAGATTGGCATCACTAAATGTAGAGACATATAGTTTCAGAACTGAAATGGATGCATTGGATCTAAAGATTCACGATGCAGGAGATATACCTCAAACACCAAACATAAATGAAACTTTAAATAGAATCTCAAACATTGTAAGTGAAATCATAAGTATGGGGAAGAATCCAATAATGATCGGAGGCGAACACACAGTAACTTATGGAGCAATAAAAACATTAAAAACACCAATTGTAATATTCGATGCACACATGGATTTAAGAGATGAATACCCATGTGGTGTGAAGATAAGCCACGCCACAGTCTCAAGAAGAGTGATAGATGAATTGGGAGCTGAAAACGTATTCATAATTGGTGTGAGAGCAGCATGTAAAGATGAAATTGAATATGCAAAAAGTGTTGGATTAAAGTATAAGACATCAAGAGAAGTAATGGAAAGTTCAGTGAAAGATCTAATTAAGAGTATTAAGTTAAATGGAAATGGAATATGGATATCAATAGACATGGACGTATTAGATCCATCAATAGCTCCAGGGGTTGGAAACCCGGAACCTGAAGGAATAACCGTAACAAAACTCTTAGACATATTAGAATGTATAGTTATGAATAACAGGGTTCTCGGATTCGATTTAGTTGAAGTAGCCCCACCATACGACAATGGGATAACATCAATAATAGCTGCAAAAATAATACTTGAATTAGCATGTATGATAAGTAAATGGAAAACTAGAGTTTGATCCTTTTAACTATTGGAGATCTAACCTTATAGAAAACTCTATAACCACACATTGGACAACGCATACCTGGAACAGCTTCAAAATCCTTCATACTCCCAATAATATAACTACATCTACCACAACGATAAGGCATAGATTACCAAAAGAAGGTTGACATCAACACAAATATATATACTTTACCATTATTTATGTCTTAAAATAATACAAATACTTATAAGATGGAAATTAAACTAAATATTAATTGATAAGGAGGAGGATATGTCTAAAAGCCAGATATGCCCCATATGTGGCTTACCAAAAGATCTATGCGTATGCCAATCAATAGCTAAGGAGCAACAAATAATAAAGATCAAGCTTGAAACAAGGAAATGGGGTAGGGAAGTAACAATAATAAATGGAATAAATGATAAAGATGTAAACATACATCAAGTGGTAAGTGTACTTAAAAGTAGATTGGCATGTGGAGGAACTGCAAAAGAGGGGAGAATAGAATTACAAGGAGATCATAGACAAAGAGCAAAAGAGATACTCATAGAATTAGGATTCCCAAAAGAGAATATTGAAGTGGAATGAAGAAGATACATCATGGAAATAGCATTGAAAAGTGCTAATTCACAAGTAAATCAAAACTTAGACATACACATTTACAAAATTTTGATTAATATTTAAAACCAAGTTCTATAATATTAACTTATATTGGGTGATGAAGGGATGAGCGCAGTAACGAGGTTTGCAAGGGTTGGAGCGCACAGCCACATAAAAGGTCTTGGATTAAAAGATGGGAAAGCCCTTCCAAAAGCTGATGGCATGATTGGACAATTAAAAGCAAGAGAAGCTGCTGGAATAATTGTGGAATTAATAAAACAAGGGAAAATGGCTGGTAGAGCTATATTATTGGCAGGCCCCCCTGGAACTGGAAAGACAGCAGTAGCCATAGCCATAGCAAAGGAGCTTGGTGAAGACGTTCCATTCATAGCGATATCAGGTTCAGAAATATATTCTAGTGAATTAAAGAAGACTGAAGTTTTAATGCAAACAATGAGGAAAGCCATAGGTGTAAGAATACATGAAATAAGGAAAGTGTATGAGGGCTTAGTAACACATCTAGATATAAAGATGACCAGACATCCATACAATCCATACCAGCAAATCCCAGAAAGTGCAAGGATAACACTAAAAACCAAAAGTGAAGAGAGGAGGCTAAGTGTTGGTTCCGCAATAGCAATGGAACTAATACAGAAGGGGATTAGGGAAGGAGACGTGATATGGATAGATTCTGAAACAGGGAAGGTGACGAAGGTTGGGAAGGGAGAAGAACATACTGGGGAGAAATATGATGTTGAAGCAGAAACCTACGTTCCAACACCCACAGGACCAGTATTCAAGGAGAAAGAGTTTGTATACACAGTAACTCTACATGATTTAGATGTCCAAGTACACTCAAGGTCTGGGGGGATATTCAGCCTACTATTTGGAGGTAGAGAAGAGAAGGAGATACCTCCAGATGTAAGACAAGAAGTCGACAATCTTGTGAAAAAGTGGGTTGATGATGGAAGAGCAGAAATAATACCTGGAGTAATGTTCATAGATGAAGCTTCAGCTCTAGATATAGAAGCATTCTCATTCCTAACGAGAGCTATAGAAAGTGAACTTGCACCAATAATTATACTTGCAACGAACAGGGGGATAACGAAGATCAGAGGTACAGACATAGAGTCTCCACATGGAATACCATTAGACCTTCTAGACAGATTACTGATAATAACAACGGAAAAATACAGTAGAGATGAAATTAGAGAAATACTTAGGATCAGAGCAGAAGAGGAGGAGATAAAAATAAGTGATGAAGCCCTTGAACTACTAACTGAAATTGGCGAGAAAACATCACTAAGATACGCAGTTCAAATGCTAACACCAGCATATATACATGCAAAGAAGAATGGCAGAAAAGAAGTAACACCAAAAGACGTAGAGGAAGTAAAAAGATTATTCGCAGACGTAAAAGAATCAGCAAGATACTTAAAGGAACATGAAGAGGAAATGTTAAAGTAGGAGGGGGAGGGGGAAATAGAGCCGAAAATAATAAATGCAAAAACAATAATGGAAGCAATATCAAAGATAGATAGCATGGAGGATACGATAATCCATATTAGAGAACCTGAAACAAGACCACTAACAACATCATTCGAAATGGAAAAGGATATTGCAATAGAATATTACACACAATTAACAAAAGATGAAGAAGTAAAAGGGAAAATCTCAAAAATCGTGAGAAAAATAAGAACAGATCATATTAGTGAATGTATAGAGGAAATTGCTGGATTAATGGGTTTGGAAAAGGTATACATCAAAATACGTGTAAGAGATTCAAAGATAAATGCTACAGCAATGATTCCAAGAATAGAATCCAAAAACATACTACATAAACTGATGGTATATATTGAAGTTATGCTTGAAGACTTAGCACTCTCCCTAGGGTTAAGTGTAGGTAGCATAACAATAATGACCATGAAAATAGGTTAAATCAGAAATAAAACAATGCCACCTAAACTGAAAAATGAGAGCATTACTACAAGTAGCCAACATACTGCCTTCAAAAATCTATGATTGAACTTAATTGGGAGAGAAACATCCCCAAAGAGTTTAGCTATGAAGAATAATGGTATGGGGAGAGCTATAGTTGAAATAGCAGAAGCATAAAGAGACAGCTTAATAACATTAACGTTAAAGACTATTAGGAAAGCTCCAAGTAGTATTGAAGCTGAAGCCAATATGACTTTCCAACCAGATAAAACCGCATATCTAATTCTAGCAACTTCAGCAATATCTGAAATCAACTCCTCAAGAACCATAAAATTCGAAATAACCACAACACTACAACTTAAATAAAAGGATACCAAAACACCAAAAGAGAATAATGTAGTTCCAATCCAGCCAAGCTTCGGGAAAAGGGTATAAACTATATCACCAATACTATCAACAACTTCCCCTTGTGGATACAATTGAGTTGCACAAATGATCATTACGGAAACACTTAAAATAAAGCTCTCCAAGGCACCCACAATAAAACCATTATATTTAATTGTAAGATCAGTCAAATCACCAGAATCTTCAGATACTTCATGAAACTCAAACAATACTGTATATCCACTAACAACGCAACCTATCAAAGCCAGTACAGTTACAATCCAATCTTTAGATGTATGGGGGGAGATAGTTACAAATCCTTTAAAAAATTCTCCAACTCTAGGATTACATGAAGCTGCCACTGGAACCACTAATATGATAAGGAAGCTTACAGACGATAGTATCAACCTCGACTTTTCTGAAGATGAAAATACTGCTATAACACAGAGCGACAGAGCAACTAATGGGGCAAAAAACTTAGATGAAAACCCCGTGAGAAATTCGAGTAACATAGATGCCGCAGCAATTTCAGCTGCAACAGTTGCAGCATTAACTATCATAATTGTAGATGAACATAAAATTGAGGGGATTAATCCATATTTAGCCCTAATATTCTCCAAAAAACCCCTACCAGTTATAAATCCAAGTTGAGCTGTAATTTGTAGAACAACTATTATTATTAGGAGAGATAGGAGTTTAGTCCACAATAAATTGAAGCCATATTTTGATGCAGCATAACTATTTGTAACTAGATCCCCAAAACTGAAGGTTACCCCAGCAATTATTTGGAGTATTAATGGTTTAAGTCTCTGAAAATCATATTTCAAGGAGCTTCACACTCCAAGAGCATTTACTCCTTATTTCTCAACAATTCCATTAAACGCTCCCTATCAATAACGAAGTTTACAGATATACCATTACCATTTGTGGATATCGAGCTTATCTTAAATATGCCTTCCCTACTCCTCTCAATCAAATCCGTTCTACTCACCATCCCCATGGTTTCTTCACTTACAGCCTGAATACTACTGTTAATTGAAGATTGAATGTATGGTTTAATCTCATAACATTTCCTTGCAATTCTTCTTGCAATCAAATAATTGTATACTATGGGTATTATTCCAGAGAAACCGTAAACCAACAGTAATAATAGCTCTTCGAACATTAAATCACCGAAGATATATTATATGTTAAGTGGGATATGGGCATTGCCAGTTTACAAATGTAAAATAGCTTTGAAGAATACGATTGGATTACATTAGGATTAACAAATTCACCTTAGAATCTCATTTACGAACTTTATGGTAGTTTCCCTAGGATCACTAGACTTAGTTATAGCGGAGCCTACAACTATGATCTTTACACCTGCATCTATCAATGGTCTAACTTTATCCAAAGTTATACCACCAGCAACAGCCACTGGAATATTAAGGCTTTTGCAAGCTTTACTAATATAATCGATTAAACTCTCATAGGCTGACACACCCATGTATTTCTGAACGTCAATTCCAGTATGGAAACACACAATGTCTATCCCAAGTTCCTGAACTTCAAAGGCGCGCTTCAGAGGATTTGAAGTTGAAATCAAATCAACCACAACCCCAGTACCATACCTTCTACATGCCTTAATAGCCTCAAGGATAGTTGCATCATTAGCAATCCCCAAGACGCTCATAAGATTTGCACCTGAAATTGAAGCTAACTCAGCTTCCACAAACCCTGCATCTATACACTTCATATCGGCGAATATCACAGCATCGGGAAGAAGTCTCCTTAAACGTCCAATAACACTAACACCAACACTTTTAATAAGTGGAGTTCCAGCCTCAATCCAAACGTGATCATCAACCCAACATTTTAAAGCTAAATCTTCAGCCATCTTCCCATCAGTAACATCCAAAGCAACTTGAAGTGCTGGGAAGTTGAACTTCAAATTCCATTCACCAGCAATATTGTGGAGAAAGAGAGATATAAAGGTATCAAGATAATTAGTTTGTGAATCATGTTAGGGTATCATTATTAACGCTAATAATACTGATAATAGGATCGCTGATAAGCGTATATGTAAATGCTCAGCAAAAACCAGAAACATACGTCTTAAAGTATAGGGTTAAGATAATTAACAATGGGGATCTGGATTATAGTTTAGCTTCATTTAATAATATGACTTTAATAGTTTCAGATGATTATCAAAAGTTGAGAGATTTAATAATAATGGTAAACGGAGAAAAAGCGATATTCAGTATAGCAAAAATAGATGATTATGGAAATATAGTTTTAAATTTGAAAGGAATACCGGACAAGCTTCCACCAAAAAATTCTTTAGAAATAGAAGTAGAGATGGCAATAGATCTGTATCCAAGGAGCCCTCCGAAATTGAATGTAGAGGACTCGGGGAGTATAGGGGACATACCCATAGAATTAAAGGAAAAGTATTGTCAGATAGCTGGGCTATGGAATAAAAGTTTAGAAGCTCAGAAAATTGCAATGGAGTTGGCAGCAAACAAGACCGATGCCCTACAAATACTTATATCCATGATTCAATGGATCGAAAACAACATTCAAATACCATTCACAAGTGGAGCTAGAATGCCACAATACCCAGATGAAACAATAAAAATGGGGGTTGGAGATTGTGATGATCAATCAAACCTACTAGTAGCCATGTGCAGATCAGTGGGGATACCAGCATACATACAATTTGCATTCATATATCTTGAGGGGAGAAGCTACAATGAAACAATGTTCAATGGGAGATATAGACTTATAGCCAAAAATGCTGGAGGACATGCATGGGCTAGAGTTTACATACCACCATGGGGATGGATAAATGTGGACATGACATACTTTATTCCATACAAGATCGAGGGAGGGAAAATTATGAGCATAAATCCATTAGACCACATAACTAATGGAGCACTATACATATCAAAAACCATTATAACGGAGAACTATGTTAGAGGAGACTACATAATGAGTTTAAATAGATGGATAAAGGAGCTTGAAGAATACAATTTAAAATGGGAGGAAGAATACTCAATAAACCTGCAAACCACAAGTACTCAAAACATAATTCTAGATCCAATAGCCATGGGAGCCGTAATACTACTCATAACGTTAACAGCATCAATGACAATCATATACATAAAGATTTCAAGAAAGAAGCATTTAACAACATAAGTTATAAAGAGAACATCACCAAATATATTGTTGATAGATTATGAGTTCAACAATAATGGATATAATAAAGGGGAGGAGGAGCATAAGAAGATTTAAGAGGGGGGAGAAGATTCCAGAAGAAGATTTAAAGAAGATACTGGAAGCAGCAATACATGCTCCATCAGCTGGAAATAGACAACCATGGGAATTCATTATAGTTGAAAATGAAGATACAAAGATTAGATTGGCAGAAGCCGCATATTATCAAACATGGATGACTGAAGCCCCCACAATAATAGTTGTATGTGCAAATGAAGAAAGAAGTGCATCAAGATATGGTGAAAGGGGGAGAACACTATACTGCATACAAGACACAGCTGCAGCAATACAGAATATGCTATTAATGGCACATTCCTTGGGGTATGGAACATGCTGGGTTGGAGCATTCAATGAAAATGAAGTGAGAAGAATTCTAAATATACCAATTGGAGTGAGACCAGTAGCAATGATACCTATAGGTAAACCAGATGAAAAGCCAACAATGCCACCAAGAATACCCCTACAAAGACTAGTACATTATGAGAAATACTGAGAATACAATGGGAATACGTACGTGTACTTCTAAGAAATTTTACACAAACATATTGATAGGGGAAATATATCCCCACAAGGATAATTGGAATTAGATGAGTGGAAAACTACTGGAATTGCATAGGGATATTGCTAAGAGGATTTTAAGTTATGGTGGAGTATACTGGGAGAATTTCACGATACATGTACCAAGAAGTCAAGGGAAAATAGTCCCAGAGATCTTAGCCATGAACATTGCAAGAGAATTAGGTGGAATAACAATTCTAGATTTAAATAGAATACCAGTAGAATTAGTGCTTGAAGTTTCAGAGTATATGGGGAAGAAACCAAAAATATTCCAGTTTGGCAACAAAAATATTGAAATCCCAGAGGCGCAAAACATAAAGATTAGTGTGGAAAAGATAAGGGAATCTGCAAGCATATTCTCAAAAATAATGATGACATATGTGACGAATAAATGGGATGAAGAAGAGATAGAGAGAGAGGTAATGAATTTAAGTGATGTGAAAGAATTGAGTAACCTAATGATGATTCTACACACACCATCTAAAATCCATGAGAAAATAAAAATGGAATTAAAGAAGGTGATGAAGGATAAAGGGAAAATCGATGTAATAACAAATGTAGCTGGAATAGTTGGCGGGATGATAGTTAATCCAGTAATGTTAGCTCCAAAAGGATTAGCACTAATACAAACAATAATAAATTTAAAGGATAAAGAAGATGCTAATTGCCAACTCATGAATAACATTATCGAAGCCACAAAACCAGAAGTAATTTGTAAAATGGTGGAAGATGAGGATAGTGGAATACTTGAAGCACTTGAAACAGAAGAATTCCCAATAGTGCTATGCAATATAACAAATGGAATATACAAACCATTGGAAATATTCCTAACATGGAGCATAATAAGATCGATTAACAAGTATGGGAAGACAGTAATTCTA
>JANZKA010000010.1 GCA_025060975.1 Candidatus Culexarchaeum nevadense | reverse complement strand
CACGAAATCACCCCATCCTCTACCTCCAAATAGGAATCCTGTATTTGGGTCGAAGGCTTCGAAGACTACGACGTGTGTTGCCCCCATTTCTCTAAGTATTCTTAAAGCTTCAGTTTCATTGGATAGGAATGCTTGTGCAATCTTCTTTATTTTCCCTTCATCTAGTGTTGCGTTGTCTGCGAGTGTGGTTTTGTTGGCTATGGTTGTTATCCAGTATCCGTAATCCCACCATGAAGCTACAACTGCATCGCTTGGGAGATTCCCCCTCATCCATAATAGTGCTTCTATCCAGTCTAGGTATTCATTGCTTACTGGTAGGGATGATGTGATTATTTGTTGTGGTGTTATAGCGGCATTTCTCCATCCTATGACTGGGATTATTAGTGCTGCTGAGATTACTATTAGTGTTAATATGTTGCCTCCAATCCCCCCTCTATACCTCCTTTTCCTTCCAGAAACCCTCATTTCCATTATTCCCTCTATGTTTTGTGTGTATACAACGTCTATTAGGTGTGCTGATAATATTGCTATGAATGGTGCTGCAAGCATCATTAATCTAGCCATTGTGGAAGAGAAGTATGCTGATGTTAATCCACCTACAACAATGAATATGTCAACGTTTCCACCACGGTTCCATAGGTAGTATAGTCCTGCAGCAGATAATGGTATTAGCAATCCATATTGATAATATAATTGGCTCCATGTTGGTGCTTGATGCTCAGCTACGGACTCCACTAATGGTATTGCTTCCCTCTGTAATGGGTTTATTACTGTTAGTATTCTCCCAGTTAGTGTGGATAGCATTCCAATCCTTTCAAGGATTACTATTCCCGCTATTCCCACTACAAGTATTCCAGCTAAACCGATTATCATTGTATTCTTGTCCTTAACGTTTTGTGTCACATCTCTTATGGCTAATACCAGTGTTGTAGTCATTGGTAGAATTGTTGCATAACTTAACATGTATTTTCTTGAGAAGTATGGGTATTGGGCTGATATCATCATGGCTACACCTAATGTTAAAACATAGTTTCTTAACAGCTTTCTATCGTATTTTCCAAGTATCACCATTACTATTGCGTATGCTGCGTATAGGTTTATTAGGTATATGCTTCCACCCCAACTTATATTCATGTATGCTAGGGATAGACCGCTGAGTATTGGGTACACTATGTTTTCACTCTTTAATGCTTTAATCCAGAATAGTATGCTTAAAGTCATGGCGAAGAATCCAACACATTCATTATCATAGAATCCAGCTGTAGTTCTCTGCATGAATGCTGGTATTGTTGCAAGTAGTAGTGCTGCAACCATTCCTGCACCGTCTCCATCTATCTCTCTAACTATGAAGTATACTATGAGTATAGTTAATCCTCCAAGTATTGCTGGCATTAATGCGCATGCTTCCATTAATGTTATGTTGAATCCAAGTATCCTTAGTATCATGTAGAATATGCTTCCAGTTAATGGTACTCCTAGGTATGATGTGTCTGGTATGCTTCTACCACTCGGGTACCAGCTCATCTTGTCATGCCATGTGAACCATGCTTGTATTCCATTGTCCAGTATATATTGTGTTACCCTGTATTGGTAGTATGTGTCGTATTCGCTTAGGTATGGTCCATACCTTATTACTGGTAGCATTCTTATCCATACTGCTAAGATGATGATTGCTGTTATCGTAATGATTTTTAATGATGCTCTCAAAATTCTGCTCCTTAGCTTCTCGGCCAATAAAATCCCCAATATACCTATTATTCAAAACTTTTATATACATATGTCTCTTCACTTTATTTATGAATGGTGTTTAGGGGATGGATAAAAGCCAAATTTAAATTTTGAATCACATAGTATTCCGATGTTGTCTTGTTCTATGTGGTGGTGGATTTTATGGGTGTAGTGGGAACTATTGAGAGAGAGTATAGAGGGTCTGTTCTCGAGGAGGAGATACTTAATTGGTGGAAGAATAACAATGTATACTTGAAGGTTAAGGAGAAGCTTAAGGGTAAACCTAAACTATACTTCTTGGATGGTCCACCATACGTTACAAATCCAATACATGTGGGTACTGCTTGGAATAAGATATTGAAGGATGCCTTCTTGAGATACTTTAGGATGGCTGGATATGATGTTAGAGATCAGCCTGGATACGATATGCATGGTCTACCAATAGAGGTTATGGTGGAGAGGAAGCTTGGATTGAAGTTTAAGAAGGAGATAGAGGTTTTAGGTGTTGATAAGTTTGTTGAAGAGTGTAAGAGGTATGCTTTGGAGAATTTGAAGATTATGGAGGGGCAGTTTAAGGATCTTGGTGTATGGATGGATTGGGATAGGCCGTACATGACCATAGACTCAAATTATATTCAAGCTGCATGGTGGCTTGTTAAACGTGCATATGAGCGTGGACTTCTATCTGAGGGGTATATGGTCTTTCATTGGTGTCCAAGATGTGAAACTGTTCTTTCAGGTTATGAGGTTACAGATGAGTATCGTGATGTTAGGGATCCATCGATATATGTCAAGTTCCCTGTGGAGGGGGGTGATGGGGAGTACATATTGATTTGGACTACAACTCCATGGACTCTCCCATCCAATGTGGCTATAATGGTTCATCCCAAGGAGACCTATGTTAAAGTTCAAGTTGGAAATGAGAAGTATATACTTGCTGAAGCTAGATGTGAAGCTGTGTTTAGTGAGGCTGGATTGAGCTTCAATGTTTTAGAGAGGTTTAGTGGAGCTTCTTTGGAGGGGTTGAAGTATATTCCAGCTCTACTTGATGAGGTTCCAGCTCAACGTAAGATTAGAGGTGTACATAAAGTTGTTTTGAGTGAGGAATTTGTGAGTATGGAGGAGGGGACTGGATGTGTTCATTCAGCTCCAGGGCATGGTGAAGAGGATTTCATAGTTGGTTTAAGGTATGGGCTTCCAGTATTATGTCTCGTAGATGATAGGGGTGTATTCACTTCGGAAGCTGGGAAATATGCGGGTAAAAGTATATGGGAGGCTAATTCCGAGATAATTGAGGATCTTAAACGTAAGGGGTTGCTGCTACATCAATCTTGGATTGTACATAGGTATCCGCATTGTTGGAGATGTAAATCTCCATTAATATTGAAGGCTACAACACAGTGGTTTATAAGGGTTCCGGAGATTAGAGGTGCTCTCATAGCTGAAAATGAACGTGTGGAGTGGATACCTGAATGGGCTGGTAAGAATAGGTTTAGAAATTGGCTTGAAAGTGTCCGTGAATGGGTTATTTCTAGGCAGAGGTATTGGGGTATACCTATGCCCATATGGAAATGTGTTAATTGTGGGAATTTCGTTGTGATCGGTTCTCTTGAAGAGCTTAAGAGTATGTCTCAGAGACTATTGGAATTAGAGGATCTTCATAGGCCTTGGATTGATTCAGTCACTTTGAAATGTAGTAAGTGTGGTGGAGTTATGAGGAGAATTCCAGATGTGCTGGATGTGTGGATGGATTCTAGTGTAGCTCCATGGGCTTCACTCAACTTCCCAGTTTCTAAGGAAGAGTTTGAGGAGTGGTGGCCTCCATACTTCATCTTGGAGGGGCCTGATCAGACTAGAGGATGGTTCTATACTTTACTTGTGAGTGGATACATTGGGTTTGGAATGGCTCCATATAGGAAGGTTTTGATGCATGGTTGGTCTCTTGATGAGCATGGTAGACCAATGCATAAATCTCTTGGGAATGTTATTGCCCCCGAAGAAGTTTTTAAGAAGTATTCTAGGGATGCATTGAGGTTTTATGAGCTTCAATGCACTCCATGGGAGGATTTGAAGTTCTCCATGAGGGAGGTTGAGGAAGTTCATAAGGCTTTAACTATAATGTGGAACGTGTACTATTTTGCAAGTTTATACATGAATCTCGATGGTTATTCACCTCAAAAGTATCCTTTATCTTCTATGATTGATCATCTTCAACCTGAAGATCGCTGGTTTTTAAGTAAATTTGAGTTTCTAGTTAAATGTTGCAATGATAGTATGGATAAGTTCCATATACATGAAGTGGCTAGGGCTATTAGGAGCTTCATAGTTGATGATCTTAGTAGATGGTATGTTAGACTTATTAGGAGGAGGATTTGGCTTGAGGGTGATGATCCAAGTAAGAACGCTGTTTATTCAGTTCTATATCACGTCCTACTCAGATTGCTTAAACTTTCTGCACCGATAATTCCTTTCATAACTGAGAAGCTTTATCAATCCATATTTAGAGTTGCAGATCCATCGCTTCCAGAGAGCATTCATATGTGTGATTGGCCTAAGCCAGTGGAGGAGTTTATTGATGAATCGATCTTGAAGGGTATGGAGATCGTTAGGGATGTGGTTGAAGCATCATATAAGGTTAGGCAGGATAATAGGATAAAGTTGCGTTATCCACTTAAGGAGATGATAATAGCCACAGATAACCTTGAAGTTGTTGAGGGCATAGAGTATTTCAAGAATATTGTTGTTGATCAGGGGAATGTTAAGAATCTGAGTTTAATACCACTTTCAGAAGCATCCAAATTTAAGGTTTATGAGGTCTTATTGAATTACTCATCAATTGGACCTAGGTATAGAGGGCTTCTCCCAAAGATATTGTTGAAGATAGAATCCATGGATGCGTATTTCCTTAAATCCGAGATGGATTCTAAGGGTTACGTAACTTTGGATGTGGATGGTGTGATTGTTCAATTATCTAAGGAGGATTTGGTTTTTGAAGAGAAGGTTAAGAGTGGATATGGATATACAAAGTTTAAGTATGGTGAACTATATCTGAATTGCTCCATAGATAGTGAGCTTATGGCTGAAGGTCTTGCTAGAGACGTTGTTAGAAGACTTCAATCTATGAGGAAGGATCTGGACCTCCCAGTAGACGCATATGTGGATGCATATGTATGTGTGGAGGATCCTGAGCTTTTAGAGCTTTTGAAGAGCATGGAATGGTACATATTGAGGGAAGTTAGAGTTAGAAATCTTAGTTTGGGATTGGAGAAGCCACCTGGAACTTACTATGAGAAAGTGTGGGAGATAGGAGATCAAGTGTTTAGGATGGGCATATTATGGGTGAAGTGAACCCTCTTAAGAGAAGGGTTGGCTTAATAGTGAATCCAATAGCTGGAATGGGTGGACGGGTTGGTCTTAAGGGAACTGATGGTATTGAAATTTTAGAGAAGGCTATTAAACTGGGTGCTAAACCCATTTCCCCTGAGAGAGCTAAAATTTTCCTTGATTGTTTAAAGAAGTTTAATTTAGATATTGATTTGATAACCTATCCCAAGCTTATGGGTGAATATGAAGCTTTGGAAGTTGGTCTTAAACCTATAGTTATTGGAAGTGTTGGTGAAGAGACTAGTAGGGAGGATACTGTGAAAGCTGCTAAGTTAATGCATAGTATTGGAGTTGATTTGATTGTTTTTTGTGGTGGTGATGGAACTGCAAGGGATATTTGTGAAGCCATTGATCTAAGTGTTCCCGTGTTGGGTATTCCAGCTGGTGTGAAAATGTATTCAGCTGTATTTGCATTTAATGTTGAAGATGCCGCTAGGATTGTTGCAGAATATGTTGCTGGAAGTTTACCTGTTAAGCCCATGGAGGTTATGGATATTGATGAAGAGGCTTTTAGATGTGATAGGCTTTCAATAAAACTTTATGGTTACCTATTAGTCCCATACTTCCCTGCATATGTTCAGAGAGCTAAATCTCCTACTACTCCAATGAATAGTGAATTGGAGAATCAGAGGGGGATTGCTAAGTATGTTTTGGAGCTTATGGAGCCTGATGTGTTATATATACTTGGCCCTGGAACTACTGTTAAAGCTATAACTGACATGATTGGTTTAGATAAAACTCTTCTGGGCGTAGATTTAATGTTGAATTTCAAGATAGTGGCTAGAGATGTATCTGAAAATGATATATTGAGTTTTCTTGATAGTGGTGTTTTTAAGAAGGCTTGTATAATAGTTTCCCCAATTGGTGGTCAGGGGTTCATATTTGGTAGGGGGAATCAGCAGATAAGTGCAAATGTTATTAGGAGGGTTGGTGTGGAAAACATAATTGTTGTTGCCACTTGGAGTAAGATTTCCAGTTTAGATGCACTACGTGTGGATACTGGAGATTTGGAGCTTAATGAAAAATTGAGGGGTTACAGGAGAGTTATCGTTGATTATAGGGAGGAGATTGTTTTCAAGGTTGTTTAGTGTTTTTCCAATGTCTTTAAGTATTCCTTATATTTCTCTGCATCCATTAAGTTCTTAATTTCCTCCTCTATTTTCTCAGCTTTAATTATGGCTATCCATCCATTTCCATATGGGTCTTTGTTTAATAGTTCTGGTGAATTTTCAAGTTGCCTATTTACTTCCACAATCTCCCCGCTTACTGGGCTGTATACATCTGATACTGCTTTTACGGATTCTATGCTGCAAAGTCTTTCGAATTGTTTAACCTTCTTTCCAATTTGTGGTAGCTCTATGTACACTATGTCTCTCAACTCTTTTTGTGCATAGTCACTTATTCCAATTCTAACATTGCCATTTTCTATTTTAACCCATTCATGATCCTTGGTATAATATACGTTCTCCTTTATTACCACATGTTCATGGGACATTCTTCCTCCTCCTTCCATATTCTTCTTCATTATAGAATGGCCATTCCACCATTTTAGCTTTTACTCTTCTCTCCCTGATAGCTATCTCTACTTCTCTGCCAACTTCATCATATTTTGGTTTTACATACCCCATGGCTATTCCAATGTTTAGTAGTGGTGAATATGTGCCGCTAGTTACAACCCCTATTTTCTCGTTTTCACACCATATTTCGTAGTGTGGTCTAGGTATCCCCTTTTCAAGCATTTTCAATCCTACTCTAACCTTTCTTAATCCTTCATTTAGTTGTCTTTGTAGTGCTTCTCTGCCAATGAATTCTCCCTTATCCATTTTTACTGCGTAGTCTAGTTTTGCTTCAAGGGGTGTTGTATCTTCATCTATATCGTTTCCATATAGTACTAGTCCAGCTTCAAGTCTAAGTGTATCTCTTGCTCCAAGTCCACATTCCTTTAATCCATATTCTTCTCCAGCTTTGAGTATTTCCATGTATATTTTTATGAAATTTTCACTTTCACTTCTTGGAATTCTCCATACTGTTATTTCAAATCCATTTTCACCTGTGTATCCTGAATTTGATATTATGGTTTCATATCCCATTATTTTACATGTGGCTAGTCTCCAGAATGTTAATTTCTTCAAGTCTATCTCCACAATTTTCTGCATTATTTTTTCTGCGTATGGTCCTTGTATGGCTAGCATTGGTACTTCGAAAGTCACATCTTCAATTTTAACTTCATACCCCTTCGAGTTTTGGATTAACCAGTTGTATATCTTCTCTCTATTTGATGCGTTGGTTACGAGAACGTATTTATCCTCGGTTATCCTCTGTAGCATTACATCATCTTTTATTCCCCCATTTTGATTGCATATAGTGGAGTAGTGCATTCTACCTGGTCTCAGTTTTTCAACGTTATTTGTTGTTACATAGTTTAGGAAGTGCGTTGAATCCTTCCCTTCTATCAACATTCTCCCCATATGTGATACATCAAATATTCCAGCCTTATTCCTCACAGCTAAATGTTCTTCTGTTATGCTTGTGAACCATAGGGGCATTTTCCAACCTACAAATTCAACCATTTTTGCGCCTCTACTCTCAAATAGGTCTGATAGGTGTGTTTTTAACATGACTTATTACCACTAATATTCACTGATACAATCTTTTTACCTTTTCTATTCACGTGGATCAGTTATTCCTTCTTCTGTTATCTGGAATACTGCTTCTGCTTCTGGTAGATATGGGCTATCTACAAGTCTAGCTATCCTCTTATTCTCGCTACTTTTCCTTAGATATATTCTTGCCCCTGGGACGTGGAAGAGTACATGTCCACCTACTGCTCTTGTTGGGTCTCCGAAGAATGCGTCTGGTCTAGCCATAACTTGATTTGTTACGAATACAGCTAGATTGAATATGTCTGACAATCTTGCTAATGCATGGAGATGTCTGTTTAGTTTCTGTTGTCTGTCCGCTAAACTCTCCCTACCTAGATATTCTGCTCTGAAATGTCCTGTTACGCTGTCTACAACTATTAGTTTTATGTTATTTTCTTCTATTATGTCCTTTGCTTGTTCTACGAGTAGCATTTGGTGGTCTGAATTGTATGCTCTTGCAAATATTATGTTTTTTAAGGCTTCTTTTGGATCTAACCCTTTTGCCATGGCCATACTCACTATTCTTTCTGGTCTAAATGTTCCTTCACAGTCTATGTATAGTGCTCTCCCCCCAAGTCCTCCTGCTTCTGGTGGTAATTGAACATTTACTGATAGTTGATGTGCTAATTGTGTTTTTCCACTACCAAATTCCCCGAAAACTTCTGTTATTGATTGTGTTTCTACTCCTCCACCAAGTAGTCTATCTAGGTTTTTGCTTCCAGTACTTATCCTATTCACTTTTAATCTTTGTTCATATATTAGGTCTGCTGTTTTGAATCCTAAATCTAGTGCAGATCTTGCTGCCATTATTATTTTTTGTGCAATCTTCTCTCCAAGTCCTGTGGCTGCCATTATTTCTGCTGGTGTTGCTATGGCTATTGCCTCTAAGGTTTTATATCCTGCATCAATTAGTTTTTGTTCTGTGGCAGGTCCAACTCCAGGTAGGTCTGCTATGCTCTTTACCTTCTTTGCCTCCCTTTCTTCCCCCTTGCTTTGGATTTTTATCAGCCTCCCTATATCTTCTATTGTTAGATACCTATATTTTTAATCTTCCCATTTTTGCATGTACTCTAATTGCTCTTTTGTAGGTTCATCTATCCTTATCCCCATTGATTGAAGTTTCAGTTTCGCCACTGTTTGGTCTATCTCCACTGGTACTTCGTATAGTTTTTGTTCAAGTTTCCCCTTATTCTCCACTAGATATTTTACTGAGAGTGCTTGGTTTGCAAAGGACATATCCATAACTTCACTTGGATGCCCCTCAGCTGCAGCTAGATTTACAAGTCTCCCCTCTGCCAGTAGATATATTTTCCTACCATCTTTTAGTGTGTACTCGTCTAGGTTTTCCCTTAACCTCTCCTTTGATACTGATATTTCTTCTAGATCTTTTATGTTTATTTCAACGTTGAAGTGTCCACTATTGGCTAGTATTGCTCCATTACGCATCTTTTCCATGTGTTCTTTTCTAATGACGTTTATGTTTCCAGTTGCCGTTATGAATATATCTCCAATCTCGGCTGCTTCGCTCATGGGTAGAACTCTAAATCCATCCATAACTGCTTCTAAAGCTTTTAATGGGTCTATTTCCGTCACTATTACGTTTGCACCCATACCTCTAGCTCTCATGGCTATCCCCCTTCCACACCACCCATACCCTGCTACAACGACGTTTTTACCTGCTAGTAGAATATTGGTTGCTCTCATTATCCCATCTATTGTGCTCTGTCCAGTTCCATATCTATTGTCGAATAGATATTTGGTTCTAGCATTGTTTACTGCTATTACTGGGTATTTTAGCTTTCCCTCCCTCTCCATAGCTTTTATCCTTATTATGCCTGTGGTGGTTTCCTCTGTTCCTCCAATTATATGGTTTGCGTAATTTAGTTTATGGGCTTCTACTGTTATGTCTCCTCCATCATCCATGGTTATATCTGGGTTTATTTTGAGGGCTTCCCTTATGTTCTCCATGTATTCGTATTCGCTTTCCCCCCTCCAAGCGTAGACGTCTATCCCCTCTTCCACGAGTGCTGCTGCAACATCATCTTGTGTTGATAATGGGTTTGAGGCTGTTAAGGCTATTTCAGCTCCTCCAGCTTTCAATGTCCTCATGAGGACAGCTGTTTCCTTTGTTACATGTAAGCATGCTGCTATTCTAATTCCAATTAGTGGCTTCTCCCTAATCATATCTTCTCTGATCTTCATTAGGACGGGCATCCTTGATTCAGCAATCCTTATCTGTATCCTCCCCTTATCTGCCAGTTTTTGATCTTTTATTCTAGGCATCTAATATCATCTCTCTTTTAATCTACGTATAAGCTCTTCTTTAGCTTTTTCAGCTTCTCTAATAACTTCCTCTTCCCTCAAAGTTTTTATCTCTCTATTCTCCATGACTATTTCTCCATCTATTATAACGTGTTTTACATCTCCACATCTAACCGCGTATACTAGGTGGCTTAATTCGCTGTATATTGGTGTAAGGTGTGGTTTACCTAGTTCTACTGCTATTATATCGGCTTTCTTCCCCACTTCTATGCTTCCAATATGTTTATCCCATTTTAGGGCTTTTGCACCATTTATTGTAGCCATCTTTAATGTTTCTTCAGCGGGAAGTACTGTTGGGTTTAATGTAACCCCCTTCTGGATTATTGATGCCATCTTCAGAGTTTCAAACATGTCTAATGTATTGTTGGAGCATGGTCCATCTGTTCCTAAGGACACGGTTACTCCTACACTTAACAGTTTTGCTATTGGGCTTATTCCTGAAGCTAATTTCAAGTTGCTTATTGGGTTATGTGAAACCTTTACTTTCCTAGCTTTCATTGTCGCTATATCTTCATCTGTTAGCCATACGCAGTGTGCTGCTAAAACGTCTTCTGATAGAAATCCAATTTGATCTAGATATTTAAATAATCCCATTTCCGTTTCAACGTTATATTTCTCCTTAACTATTTTTGCTTCATCTCTTGTTTCAGCTACATGTATATGTATTATGATTTTCTCTTCATCTCTTAACTCTCTGTTTTTCTCGTTAACGTATTCTCTTATCTCCATTAGATATTTTGGGCTTACGGTGTATGGTGCGTGTGGTGAAGCTGCAACTTTAATTTTCCATCTACCTTTACCATGCCATTTGCTGATTAAATCCTCCATAAACTTGTAGTCTTCATCTCTTCTCCAATCGAAGAATGTGTGTGATATTACACCTCTCAGTCCAGCTTCGTATACTGCTCTTGCCTCATTGTAATCGTATTGATGATGGTACATACTACATATCGTTGTTGTTCCACTTTTGATTGCTTCTAGAGCTGAAAGTTTAGCTCCAATGTATATGTCTCTTTCATTCATTTTTGCTTCTAATGGCCAAACCCATTTTTCAAGCCATTCTTTTAATTGTAGGTCGTCTGCGTATCCTCTGAGTAAGCTCATGGCGATATGTGTGTGGGTGTTTATTAGTCCTGGCATTAGTATGCAATCTTCCATGTTTAATACTTCATATCCATGATACTTCCCCCTAATATCATTGTATTCGCCTACATCGATTATCCATGAATCTTCAATTACTATACACCCATTCCTTATTATACCTCTACTTCCCATGGTAACTATGGATTTACCTTTCAATATGTATTGCATGACTTTGTCACCCCATTAATTTTCGAGGTTCAGTTTAGATTATAGAAAACTTTATGTTTAATGTTTTTGTATATGGGGTTGTGAGTGGGATTTGAGTAAAAGAGTGAGTGATTACAGTTATGAGGAGCTTTTGAATAGAGCTCTATCTAGTGTTAAGGTTAGTGGTGGAGATAGGGGGGTTTTCAATCCACCGAGAATTTCAGCTTCCATAATGGGTGGTACAACCATTGTGAGTGGATTCATGGATGTGGTGGAATACTTTAATAGGGATGTTAAACATGTTTTGAGTTTCTTGTTGAAGGAGCTTGGAGCTGCGGGTACTATTAGTGGTGATAAATTGATTCTTCATGGAAGGTATAGTGGATCTTCAATTGAGAATACACTTTTGAAGTATGCTAAGACTTATGTTATATGCCCAGTTTGTGGTTCAAGGGATACTTATCTCACAAAGGAGCGTAGAATTACAATACTGGTTTGCACTGCTTGTGGAGCTAGGACTAGTATTAGTAGTAGGGTGTAGTGGGTTGAGTGAATCTTCTGAATCTAAGTTTTACATTAATTTTTGGAGGTATGGTAAGGATCTCATGGTTGTTGCATGTGATTCTGAAATACTTGGAGCTAAACTTGAGAGTGGTAATTTGAGGATTACGGTTAGCAAGGAGTTTTATGGGGGTATGCTTGTAGATTCACATGAAGCTTTAAATTATCTGAGGTCTGCTTCCATAATGAACATTATAGGGGTTAGAATTGTTAAGTTGGCTTTGGAAGCTGGATTAATACATAAAGATGCCATCATCATAATAGGTGGGCAGCCTCACGCACAATTTATAAGAGTGAACTTATGAAATTATGGTTTACGGTGATCTATTGACTAGATTCTGCTCCATATGCGGTAGATTAGAGTCTCCTGAAATGCCGTTAGTGGATAATCTATGCTGGGATTGCTATAAGGCTAGGAATAAGATGATCATTGTACCTAAAGATTTAACCATGGAATTCTGTGGTTCATGTGGTTCATACAAGTTGCATGGAAACTGGGTTAAGCCTAAGGGGCTTGGAGATCCAAAACTTTCTTCAGCTATGGAATTCGTTGAGGAGCATGTTAAGTTGAAGGGTTCTGGGTCGCTGAGAGCTTTGGAAGCTAGGGGTATTGGTGGCGGTAGGATTTCAGTTTTAGTTAGAGCTCATGGAACTGTAGATTCAAGGATACCTGTTTACGATGAAGAGCTTTGGGTTGATTTAAAAGTGAAGAGTGTAGTTTGTCCACGGTGTGCTAAAGTGGCTTCCGGGTACTTTTCTTCAATAGTTCAAGTTAGAGCTCATGGTAGACCTTTAACTCAACATGAACTTTCAATTATAAATGAAATTGTTGAGAAGGTTTTGAATTCTGAATTTAATAGGAGTGGATTTACGTTGAATTATAAGGTTGAAGCTGTTAGGGGTGGGTTAGACTATAAGTTTGATAATTTCAGGTTGGCTAGGAAAGTTGCTTATGAAATTTATAAGCGTTTAGGAGCTTTAATTAAGGAGAGTCATAAGGTTATCGGTTTTGATGGTTCCCGAGGTTCTAGGATATCTAGATTATCTATTTCCGTTAGACTTCCAAGCTTCTCCATGGGTGATATCGTCAATTTTAATGGTAGAATTGCTAGGTATGAGGGGTTTAGTGGTGGGAAATTCTTGTATTATGATTTGGAATCTGGAGTTAAGGGTTCAGTGAATTATAGGGATGCTTGGCATGGGAATGTTGAAATTAACATTATATGTAGATCCAATGAATTGTATTCTGGTTTCGTAAACTCTATTACTGATGATGGTGTTGAAGTTGTGGATTCTTCTGGTAGGGTTTATAAGGCTTTGAAGCCATCATCCTTTAATATTGATGTTGGGAATCACGTTAACTTCATAGTTTTTAATGGTAAAACCATTATAGTTTCAAAGAGACGTGGATTTATTGAACGCTAACCTTTTATTTAACCCATAAACATCTATTATGTGATGCTCATGGATGGAGATGATAGTAATTCTAGTGAATCAAAGGTTAGACCTCTTGGTGAAGGGGAAATTCTAGGCGTTATAGTAAACTTCCTAGGTTTTGATAGGGCTAGAGTTAAGTGTGCTGATGGAAATATTAGGATATGTAGAATTCCAGGTAGATTCCGTAAGAGGGTTTGGTTTAGGGAGGGGGATATAGTGGTTGTTGTACCATGGGATTTCCAACCTGAATCCCGAGGAGATATTGTTTGGATGTATACTAAAAGTGATATTGAAAAGCTTAAAGCTGAAGGTCTATTGCCAAAGGATTTTGATATTGAATCCCTCAAATCTTAAGTTAGTTTGGTTTTGCTTATGAGTTGGGATATTGATCGTGTTAGAGATGAATTACATAAGATAGATTATAGAAGGAGGAAGATTAAGGATTCAGATATGTTTGAAACTGTTGAAGAGGTTTTTGATTATTCTACGCTAATGATACTTTATGATCTATTCAATAAGGGGGTTTTACATGTTATGTATGGTGTTGTTAATTCTGGTAAGGAGGCTAGGGTGTATTGGGCTAAGGGCCGAGGTGGAATGGATCTTGCAGTCAAAATATATTTGACGTCTACTTCAGAGTTTAGGAAGGGGATGATGACTTACATTGTGGGGGACCCTAGATTCAAGATTTCAAGTGGGAAGACTAGAGATGTGATATATGTTTGGGCTAGGAAGGAGTACTCTAATCTAGTTAAAGCCCATAATGTTGGTGTTAGAGTTCCGAAACCCATAACTGTTAAGGGTAATGTTCTTGTAATGGAGTTTGTTGGTGTTGATGGTGTTCCAGCACCTCTACTCAAAGACTATACCCCTACAGATATTGATGCTTTCTTTAAAGTATTGATGGATTATGTGAGTAGGCTGTATTGTAAGGCTAGACTTGTGCATGGGGATTTAAGTGAGTATAATGTTATGGTTTTCGATGAATCTCCAGTTCTAATAGATTTTGGGCAAGCTGTGGATTTAGCTCACCCATTAGCTGAAGAATTATTAGTTAGAGATATAAAGAATTTATTGAACTTCTTTTCCCGTAAGGGTGTTGAAACCCCAGACTTGGAGGAGGCTTTAATATGGGTGAAGAGGGGAGGAGGGTAATTAGGGAGTATTTATCGATCCCCCCGGATAGGATTGGTGTAGTTATTGGGGATAGGGGGGCTACTAAATCCCGTATAGAGGAGAGTACTGGAGTGACGTTGATTGTGGATTCATCTTCAAGCTCCGTAACTCTTGAAATAGATCCTGATAAAACTCCATACGAGAATATGATGAAAGCTAAGAATATCATTGCAGCTATTGGTTATGGTTTCAGTCCTGAAAGGGCATTTAAACTTCTTGAAGATGATGTTATTCTGGATGTTGTTGATTTAACTTTGTATGTTGGTACATCTAAGAATCATCTAACCAGGATTAAGGGTAGGATTATTGGTGAAAATGGGAAGACGAGGAAGATAATTGAGGAGTATACTGGCACATTTTTGTCTGTATACTCAAATTATGTTGCGATAATAGGTACATATGAGAATGTTAATGTTGCTAGGAGGGCTGTGGAAATGCTTGCTTCAGGCAAACCTCATAATTCCGTTTACTCTTTCCTTGATAGGGAGAAGAGGAGGCTTAAGAAGTTGGAATTTGAATTGTGGGAGAAGAGGAGACTTTGATTCTCTGGAAACCTATTTTAATACACTATTTACATCAAATATTTATTGGGGATTAAATGTCTAAAGATGTCAGAGAAGTTTATGAAGCTATAAGTCCAGCTGACTTCTTTTATCGTAATAGGGAGATCGCTGGTTTCGATAATCCTGTTAGAGCCACTTATACCATTGTTCGTGAACTTGTGGAAAACTCGTTAGATGCTTGTGAAACCCATGGTATTCTACCATCAGTTTATGTTAGTTTAACTGAGACTGGTAGAGCTGGTGTGTATAGGATTAGGGTTGAGGATAATGGTTGTGGTGTCCCAAAGGAGTATATTCCTTCAGCTTTTGGACAGATACTTTTTGGTTCTAAGTATGTTTTGAGGCAGACTAGAGGGATGTTTGGTTTAGGTGGTAAGATGGCTATACTTTATGGTCAAATCACTACGCATAGTTCTGTTAAAATTATTAGTGGGACTGGTGGTCCTGTGAAGTATCAATGTGAATTGATGATTGATATTCAGTCTAATAAGCCTATACTTCTCCGCGGTGGCATTAAGACTCTGCCAAACCCACTTTACTGGCATGGGACTATAGTTGAATTTGAATTTGAAGGTGATTATTCGAGGTCTAAGGGTAGAATTCTTGATTATTTTAGGCAGACAGCTATAATACTTCCATATGCAAACATATCCTTCATAACCCCAGAGGGCATCTACTATAGGTTTTTAAGGGTTACTGATAAGCTTCCCAAGATTCCCAAGGAGGTTTTACCTCATCCTAAGGGTGTTGATGTGGAGTTGATTAAGAGACTTGTAAAGAGAACTAGAAGTGATAGGATGGTGGATTTCATATCTTACAATTTTCATAGAGTTGGTAGAAAGACTGCACTTGCCTTGTTGAAACGTGCAAAGATAGATCCAAATAAGGATCCAAAGGAGCTTACTTCGGATGAAATTGTTAAGCTTGTTAATGCTATGAAGCGTTATGATAACTTTCTCCCTCCAGATGCTTCTTGCCTCTCCCCAATAGGTCCTGAATTGCTGGTTAAGGGTATTGAGAAGGAACTTAAACCTGAATTCGTGTATGCTGTTCAACGTAAGCCCTCATCGTATTCTGGTCATCCATTCATAGTTGAAGCTGCAATAGCTTATGGTGGAGGTGTTCAGCCTCCCAAGCCTGGTGAAATAAACTTGTATAGATATGCCAATAAGATTCCATTGCTTTATGATACTGCAAGTGATGTTTCATTTAAGGTTATTAAATCCATAAAGTGGAGTAGGTATAGGATTGATTTGGAAATGCCCATAGCTTTCTTCGTTCATATCGTTTCAACTAAGGTTCCATATAAGACTGTGGGTAAAGAGTTTATTGCAGATATACCTGAGGTTGCCTATGAAATTGAGTGGGCTTTGAAGACTTGTGCTAGGAAGCTTAAATCGTATTTGATGAGTAAGATTCGTAGAATTGCCATTGAGCGTAGAGTTAATGTATTGGAGAAGTATCTTCCTAAAATTGCTCAATTTTCAAGTGAGCTTGCTGGGAAGAATCCATCAAGTATAGATGTTGAGAAGATTATTGGGAGGTTGAGGAGATGAGGCGGGAGGATGTTTTGGCGAGATTAAGGGAGTTTGGGCTAAGTTTGTATGAGCAGATGAGTAGGGGGGAGTTTCCTAGAGTTAAGTTGAGGAGTAGGACTTTAAAGAATATAGTTTATGATGTGGAATCAAAGCAGTTTGTTATCGGTGATAAAACTGTTGTTAGGAGTGCTGCTAATCTTCGTCAGATAAAGTCATTAACTCAGCTCATTTGGGTTGCATATTTCGCCTATAACTCCATTAAAGCCAATCAGCCTACAACTCTTAGGGATTTATACTATAATGCTGAGGCATTTGGAATAGAGTTTGAAGATCAATCTGAATCTAATGAAATAGTCTCAGATTTGGAGACTGTGCTGGGTATTCCGAGAGAGGACTTCATGATATATCCTGAGGAGCGTAGTGCAATTTTCGGAGATCTAGTTGTAGAGTATACTCATCCCGATCCAGATTATTATGGTAAGAGGATTAATCTCTCATCTCACCCAGATGGAGTGATGATAGGTCCAGCTCTACTTTCAGCTGAGTTTGTTGAATGTAATGCTGATAAAGTCATAGCTATAGAAACTGGAGGTTTATTCACAAGGTTTATCGCTGAAAAGGTTCATAGAAGGTTTAATGCAATACTCATTCATACGGCAGGTCAAGCTCCAAGGTCTACGCGTAGATTTATTAGAAGGCTTAACATGGAACTTGGATTGCCAGTTTACATTTTGACTGATGCTGATCCATGGGGGATGCACATCGCTATGGTTATAATTTCAGGGTCTGCTAATGCTGCACACATAACGGATTTGAATACTCCTGATGCTAAGTGGATTGGAGTTTGGGCTACGGATATAACCAAGTATAAGCTTCCCACAGAACCTATGGATGAGCGGGATATTGCTAGACTTGAAGCTTTGCGGAGGGATCCTAGGTATAAGGATCCATTTTGGTCTAGGGAGATTGATGAGTTTAATAGGTTGAAGCGTAAGGCTGAGCAGCAGAGCTTTAGTAGATATGGACTCTCATATGTTGTGGACAAATATCTACCGGATAAATTAGCTTTGTTTAAGTGATTTCAATTCTTCTTCAAGCATTCTCTTAACGGTTTCATTAACTATTTTGCCATCAATTCTCCCTCTAACGATTCCCATAATCCTCCCCATAAGTAAACCCATTGCTTTCATACCTCTCTCCCTTATTACATCCTTAGCTTTATCAATTTCTTCCCTAACGATCTTCTCCAATTCCTCAATGCTTATTCCACCTTTCCCAAGTATTTTTACAGCTTCTTCAACATCCACATTTGGATTAACTGTGATGTATTCAAGTACTTCTGGTATTGCTTCCTTTGCCATTTCACCTCTACTTATGAGATCAAATATCTTCTTTAAGCTTTCCTCCTTTATGTTCTCTACAGGTAGCCCTTTATTCTTTAATGAGTTTATGGTGTAGGTTATTGTTGATGCTATTAAAGTTGCGTTTTCACTCCATTTTGCTACTATTTCTTCGAAGAGTTTCCCTCTATCTGAATCTATTAATTCTTCTGCTAACTTCCTGCTTAACCCATATTTCACAATATACCTTCTTATGGTTTCTTCAGGGTCTTCTGGAAGTTTCGATTTTATCTTGTTTAATATGTCTTCGGTTATCGGTATTGGTCTTATATCTGTTTCAGGGTACATTCTTGCAGCTCCTGGCATTGGTCTACTGTATCTTGTTGTTCCATCGTCGTTTGCAGCTCTCGTTTCTTCTGGAACGCCTATTAATGCTTCTCTTGCTCTCTGTACTACTGCTTCTAGAGCTCTCTTACAGTTCTCATATTTTCCACATACTATTACTATTGCATCTTCATCTTTCACATCCATATACTTCATAATCTTGTTGAGGTCTTCTTGGCTTATCCCGTATCCTGGAAGTTCATCGCTATGTATTATTCCCTCTACACCTCCCATTAATTTGGCTCTTTCAGATAGTTCTGTTCCAAATCTTCTATTTGGTTGTATTTCCATTCCAAGTAACCCCTTAAACTTCCTTAGTTTTACTGCATATACGCCTCCTCCTTCCATGACGGTTTTCCTTATTAGTTTTGATTTTGATTCTTTTAGTATCTCTGTGATGTCGATTATCTGGCTTTCTAATTCCTCTGCTTTTACCCCTCTTCTTATCAATTCATCTCTTATCTCTAAGAGTTTTAGTTGTCTTTGAACTTCGTATTCCACTATTTTGGGTATTAAGTTTAAGTCTTGAAC
This sequence comes from Candidatus Culexarchaeum nevadense, assembly GCA_025060975.1. GTDB lineage: Archaea > Thermoproteota > Methanomethylicia > Culexarchaeales > Culexarchaeaceae > Culexarchaeum > Culexarchaeum nevadense. Next base: position 2,586 of record JANZKA010000010.1, on the reverse strand, counting down.
CCCCTTAATTTCAACTCTAGCTCCATTGGATATTGATATGTTTAAGTCTTGCCTTATTGTTCCAAGCCCTCTCTTAACCATTCCAGTGGCTCTAAGTATTCTCCCTATTCTCAATGCTACTCTTCTAGCTTGTTGTGGTGTCTTTATGGTTGGAGCTGTGGCTATCTCTATTAATGGTATTCCAAGTCTATCAAGTCTATAGATGACTTTATCTTCTGTTTCAGCTATCTTCCTTGCAGCTTCCTCTTCTAGGCATAATGTTTTTATTTCTACATTTCCTTCTTCATCGTTTACGTATCCCCCCATAGCTATTATTGCTGTTCTCTGAAATCCCGTGGTGTTTGATCCATCTATTACCACTTTGCGCATTACATGTACTTCGTCTACTGGATTGGATTTTAGCATTAATGCCACCATTAAAGCTACTTCTAATGCTTCTTGATTTAATTCGTGGGGTGGTTCTTCATCTAATTCCACTAAGCATGATGCTTCTTCAGGGATTTCGTATATGTATTCCTTATGCTTCATGTACTCAAATAATGCTGCTGGATCCACTTCTCCAAGTTCACTTTTTGATGGTCTTAGAAATCTCTTTATGGTTTTGAAATTCCCATTTTCAACCATTATTGTTGGGCATTTACAGAATAGTTTCTGTTTTGTATTTATTTGTTGATGTACTTCTAACCCGACCTTCAATCCAACTTTCTCATAGTAATTTAAATTTTCATTCACAATTCACACCTCGTAATGGCTTCTTACATTTATCTCTCCAGCTATGTTTGTTGTCATTATCTCTCTTACTTCTTTCATATCTCTTGTTTTTGCCAATGTCCACATCAATTTTACTAGAGCTGTTTCTGGGATCATGTCTTCTCCAGGTATAACTCCTATCCTCAGTAGTTCAACCCCCCTCCTATATACGTTCATGTTTATTCTCCCCCATAGGCATTGGGATGTCATTACTACTGGTATTCCATTTTCCACAGCTCTTCTTAAAGCTTCAATCATGTTTTGTGGTACATGTCCAAGCCCTGTTCCTTCAATCACTATTCCATGATACCCCCTATCTATTAAATAATGTATAATTTCATCTGATATGCCCGGGTAAACTTTAATTAGGGCAACTTTATCATCAAATTTTGCTTCTAAATTGACTTTGCTGATATCTTTCCCTCTTGGGTTATAATCGTTGGTTTGCATAATTATTTCTCCATTGGGTTTAATTTTGGCTAGAGGTTTCCCATTTATTGTTTTGAAGGTATCCCTCCTACTTGTATGGCATTTTCTAACTTTAGTTCCTCTATGTGCTGTGCAGCTTTCATCATCTGATGTGGAATGCATTACCACAGCGACTTCTGCAAATGGGGCTTTTGAAGCTGCTATTGTGGAGCATATCATGTTTAATGCAGCATCTGTTGATGGTCTATCTGAGGATCTTTGAGCTCCAGTTAGAATTATTGGTATTGGTGTGTTTCTAATGGCGAAGCTTAATGCTGCCGCCGTGTATCCCATGGTGTCAGTTCCATGTGGTATGACTATTCCATCATATCCCTCCATGATCTTCTCATAGGCTTTTTCAGCTATTTTACACCATATTTGTGGATTCATGTCTTCACTGAATATGTTGAAAAGTTGTTCAGTTTCGAGTATTGCGATATCGTTTAATTCTGGTATTAGTTCATATAGGTCTTCAGGTGTTAGGGCTGGATATACTGCCCCAGTCAAGTAATCCACTCTGCTAGCTATAGTCCCTCCAGTTCCAATGATATAGACTTTTGGTTTATTATTGGCTGTCTTTTCTTTGATTATTGATGTTTTCAATTCATGTTTTACCTTACTTATCTTCTCTATTCTGGTTCCTTCTCTAATTTTGATTCCAATATTGTATCCATTGGGTAGCTTTATTACTATGGCATTTTCATCTCCAAGTATTGGTCTTGGCATGAGTATCCCCTCATAAACCCTAGTATCATCAATTACTCTTACTCTATCTCCAATCACTATTCCTGCTTCAGAAAGCTTCTTCTTCACTAGTTCACCGTAATGGCTTAACTCTTCACTCAATTCCATCACAATTAAATTATCGTTTAACCCCTTAATTAATAAAATCCTAAAGTGGCAATTTTTAAAAAGTTTTCATAGCTAATATATTAACGAGGATGCATGTCTAGTGGGAATATAATTTCTCCAAAGGAGTTTTTTGGTTTTGAGATTGGTGAAGATAGGAAGTTGGCGCGATGGGATAAAATCGTAGAATACTTCAAACACCTAGCAGAAAACTCAAATAGAATAAAAGTAGTAGAGCTAGGGAAAAGCACAGAAGGAAACCCATTCATACTAGCATACATAAGCTCACCAGAGAATTTAAGGGATTTGGAGAAGTATCGTTGGATTTCACATAGGCTTGCTGATCCTAGGGGGTTGAGTGAAGGTGACGTTGAGAGGTTTGTTAAGGAGGGTAAAGTGGTCTTCGTTATAACTAATAGTCTTCATGCTACCGAGGTTGGTGGGACGCAGATGTCTATTGAATTAGCATACAAACTAGTAACAGGGGAAGATGAAACAACAAAAGAAATTCTAGACAAT
>JANZKA010000009.1 GCA_025060975.1 Candidatus Culexarchaeum nevadense | reverse complement strand
GGTATGTGACCCACAAATATCACCAGATGGAAAAAGAGTAGCTTTTGTAACAATAAAACCAGAAATACAAGAAAACAATTATAAAGCAAGAATATGGGTTATCAACCTAGATAACGGAGAAATAGAGCTAACAACAAATGGACCCATGGATACATGGCCAAGATGGAGTCAAGATGGCAAAAAACTACTATTCCTATCAAGGAGAATCATGAAGGAAGGGGAACCTGGAAATGAACTATGGATACAACAGTTAAATGGTGGGGAACCAAGACTAATAATTAAAAGTAGGAATGGAATAATGCAGCCATCATGGAACCCAGACAACAGACACATACTATACAAGTCAACAGTAATTAGAGGAGAATTAGATCAAGAAGCAAGACTAATAGACAAAATACCCATATGGTTTGATGGAATAGGATTCACACACCACATAAACACACATCTATTCCAAATAGACATATACTCAAATGAAATCGAGCAATTAACTTCAGGGGATATAAACATAGTGGAAGCAAAATACTCCAATGATGGGAAGAAAATAGCATATGCAGCAACCACAAACTACATGGAACCAAGAAAACAATACCTACACATAATAAACCTCGAAACAAAGGAAACTATAAAACTAAAACATATGGGAATGGGCATAGGACCACTAACATGGTGTCCACATGGAAAGAGAATAATATTCAGAGGAAACGATTATAAAAGAGGATACCCAACACATGAATGCATATGGCAAATAAACATAGAAACAGAAGAACTAGAAAACTTAACTGGGAAAACAGGATACCAGACAAATCATAGCATATACTATGACTTGAGAGGACCATACCAAGTACCACAACCACCAATAATAGAAAATGAAGAAATATACTTCACACAAACAAGAGGTGGAAGACACAACATATACAAAATAAACATGAAAACAAGAGAAATAAAGGAAGTGATAACAGGAGACTTCGTAATAGAAAACTTCCAAGTAAAAGGTAATAAGATAGTATACACAAAGGTTACCGAGAAAACACCAGCAGAAATATACATGTGGGAAGACGGCTTAGAAAAGAAGTTAACAAGCTTCAATGATGAAATATTAAGAGAAGTAAAAGTACAAGGACATGAGAGATTCCAATTTAAAGCATCAGACGGAGCAGACATAGAAGGATGGATAATGAAACCAACAGAATATAAGGAAGGAGAAAGGTATCCAACAATAATATTCATACATGGAGGGCCAAAAAGCACCTTCGGATACGCCTTCATGTTCGAACATCAAATATGTGCAGCCAATGGATATGTAGTAGTATATGCAAACATTAGGGGGAGCGGTGGATACAGTGAAGAATTCGCAGATATAAGAGGGAAGTATGGTGAAAGAGACTATCAAGACATAATGGAAATGATCGAATACATAACAAGAGAATATAATTACATTGATGAGGAGAAAATGGGGGTAACGGGGATAAGCTACGGCGGATACATGACAAACTGGATAATAACACAAACAAACAAATTCAAGGCAGCAGTATCACTAAACGGGATAAGCTGCTGGCTAGCTGAATTCGGAACCACAGACATAGGATTCCACTTCGTACCAGACCAAATAGGTGGAGACTGGTGGAGCAATAGGGAAGAATGGATAAAAAGATCACCAATAACACATGCCAACAAAGTTCAAACACCAATACTCATAATACACAGCATGGAAGACTACAGATGCTACCTAGACCAAGCACTACTATTCTACACAGCACTAAAATACCTAGGGAAAGAAGCAAAACTACTATTATTCACCAGTGGAAGCCACGTATTCAGCAGATCAGGAAAACCAAACCATAGAATTAAAAGACTAAAACACATGCTAGAATGGTTCAACCAACATCTAAAACAGAAACCATAAATATGGAAAATAGGGAAACTGTAAAATGAGAACATGGTTGAAGTAAAAGTAGAACTACATAAAGGGGTAGGCCTAATAGCCACCACAGAAACAGGATTCACCATAGTAATAGGGGGAGCCATGGAAACCGTCGGAGCAGATAAGAGATACGGACCATCATCAATGGAACTAGTACTAGTAGCATTAGGAGGATGCCTATCATCAGTAATGCTAAGAATACTAAACAGCAGAAAAGTCAATGTGGAAAGCTTAGAAGTAAAGGTTCGTGGAGAAACAATGAAAGAAACACCACAAAGATATAAGAACATAGAAGTAGAAGTAAATGCAAAAGGAGCACCAAAAGAGGAAATACAAAGAGCAGCAGAACTAGCAGAAAAGTACTGCCCAGTACTATGGACGTTAAAGGAGAATGTAGAAGTAAACTTAAAAGTTCAGTAAACTAACCCCCTCCCCCCAAAATTTTTAGAGATAGATTTACAGAGATCACACACCATAACACTACATTCAGAATCAACAAGTTTATGGAAGATACAAAGCAAACCTTTAGCCCTCACAATCCTACATATATTGCATACTTCCCCAACAAAAAACTTGTAATCCACACCACCAGAAGCAAAAGATTTAGCAAGCCAATCAATACGCTCCATAATATCAGGATAATCCTCAATATTGAGAGCTCCACCCCTCAAACGCCTACTATAAAGGCTAATAGCAGGTTGACTAACACCAAGAAGCTTTGCCACCTCAATCTGCTTTAAACCATAATCTGATATAAGCTTCTTAGCCAAAGCAGCTCTAACACTAGGCAAAACAAACTTGACAACAACTTCACATGGAAACAACATATAAACCAACAATATACAGTAATCAACAGCTTAAGATATACTTGTTGTTACAATTAATGTTAAAACCTCTTATCAAACCTTAAAACTAAAAGGTTATTAAACAATTTCAACTTAAATATAATCTGATGACACAGATTACAGATTTAATATTATGGATAGTAAATAAAGGAAGTGAACTTGGAGGAGATTATGTGGAAGCAAGATACCAAAAGTTTCACAGCACAAGCATTGAAATTAGAGATGGAAAAGTAGTTTCAGCAACCCCTGGAATAGAGCAGGGAGTTGCCATAAGAGTACTATTCAATGGTGCATGGGGATTCTCCACAACAAATAATATCGATAAAAGATCACTTGAAAACGCATTAAACATAGCCACCAAAATGGCTAAACAAGCAAGCAAAGACTCTGAAAAGACAACTCTAGCACCAAGCAACGTAGTAATTGATGAAGTAAAAATTCCAGTAAAGGAGCCACTTGAAGAAGTATCAATAGAAGAAAAGATAAAATTCCTATCAAAAGCAGATGAAGCTGCAAGAAAAGTATCACCAAACATAAAGACAACATCAAATTACGATGATCGCACCGAAATAAAGATAATATGTACAAGCGACGGAACCCAAATGGAACTCAGAAATTCATGGGTTTACTGGGGAATGTGGGCTTACGCAAGAGAAGCAGGACTAATACAATCATATAGGGATAGATACGCAATGCTAGGTGGATTTGAAGTAACCGAGAAAATGAATGTAGAAGAAAGAAGCATGGAAGCCGCAAAGAAAGCCATGGAACTATTAAAAGCAAAACCTGCACCAGGAGGAAAATTCACAGTAGTAATAGATGGAGCACTATCAGGATTAATGGCACATGAAGCCATAGGACACGCATCAGAAGCCGATGGAGTATTAAGAGGGACAAGTATACTAAGAGGTAAACTTGGAGAGAGAATAGGCTCAGAACATGTAACATTAATAGATGATGCAACAATACCAGAAAGATTTGGAACAGATGTATATGATGATGAAGGCATTAAAACACAAAGGAAGGTCATAATACAGAAGGGGGTTTTAAAAGGATACTTAACCAACAGGGAAGCAGCTGGAAAAATGAATCTACCAGTAACTGGAAATGCAAGAGCACAAGACTATAGATTCCCACCAATAGTTAGAATGACAAACACATTCTTCCAACCAGGAGACATGAGCTTCGAAGAATTAATTGAAGAAATAAATTATGGAATATACGCGAAGGGTGGTAGAGGCGGACAAGTAAGCCCAGCTGAAGGTATATTCCAATTTGGAGCGCAAGAAGCATACCTAATAGTCAAGGGGGAAGTGGGAGAAAGACTTAGAGACTTCAGCATGAGTGGATTTATACTTGAAACATTAAAGAATGTTACTGGAGTAGCAAAAGACTTCGACATATACCCAAGCTTCTGTGGAAAGATGGGGCAATCCATGAGAACCACATGTGGAGGACCGCACATGAGAATAGAAAATATGATGGTTGGAGGGAGGGCGTAATGGAACTCATTGAAGCAGTAAAATTAGCTGTGGAAAAAGCATTAAAATACGGGGCATCACAAGCAGAAGCCTACACCACAAGATCTAGTAGGATGAGTATAATGGTATCGAACGACAAAGTAAGTGGAGTAAAAACTAGAGTTGGATCAGGTGAAGGTGTAGAAGGAATAAGTGTAAGAGCAGTGTTTGGAAAAAGCATTGCATACTCACACACAACAATACTAGATGAAGCAAACATAGAAGAAGCAGTAAAGACAGCAGTAAAGCTTGCCAAAATTAAAGAGCCAGACCCAGATTTCAAAACACTACCACAACCAAGAAAACCATCAACAGTTGAAGGGATATACGACCCAACAGTTGAAAATCCACCAATAGACGACATATTCGATGAAGCTAGAAGAATAATTGGAGAAGGATTCGAGAAAGATCCAAACTTCAACACTATAAGTGCGAATTTCAACTTCACAGTAATGGAAAAAGCAATTTTCAACAGCTTAGGAGTAGAAGTAAATTGGAAGGAAAGTATTGCAAGTACAGGAGTCTCAATATTAGGGGAAAAGAATGGTATTAGAAGTGTAGGATGGGAGGGGGAGGCATATAGACAGCTAAACAAGATAGATGCTAAACGATGCCTAGACAAAGCTATTGAAAAAGCAAAACTGGGATTCAAAGTGGCAAAAATAGAACCTGGAGAAAAAACAGTAATATTCGATCCAGACGCACTCGAATCTCTAATGGAATACGCATTTATAAGAGCAATAAATGCATACAACGTTCAAGAAGGAAAATCATACTTAACAGGAAAAATAGGTGAAAAAGTAGCTTCAGAAAAACTTACAATAATAGATGATGGCACAACACCAAATGGGCTAAGAACAGCACCAACAGATGCCGAAGGAGTACCATCACAAAGAAACCTGATAATCGAAAATGGAATACTAAGGGGATACATATACGACAGCTACACTGCACACAGAGAAGGTAGAGAAAGCACTGGAAATGCCTTCAGACAGTTCAGAACACCAATATCCATCGCACCAAGAAATATGATCATAACTGGAGAAGAAATGAAATTAGAGGAATTGATAAGCGAAATCAAAGAAGGAGTACTGATAATAGGGGTAATGGGGGCACATAGTACAAACATAGCCACAGGAGCATTCTCAATAACAGCAAATCCGTCCTACGCAATAATAAGAGGAGAATTAACTGGACAATTAAGAGGCTGTATGGTAGCAGGAACATTCAAAGAAATTCTAGAAAAATACGCTGCACAAGGAGACGATGTAAAACAACGGGGCGCACTCATCGCACCATCAGTAAAGTTTGAAGGTATAAGAATAACAATATAAATAAAATAAATAAAATATTTTTTTAATAAAAATATTGAAAACAATAAAAAATCACCACAAAAATTGACAGAAAACTTTAGGAAAAAGAAGAGCAAAAGGGAAAAGAAAAGAAAGCTGAAAATACGCATAAAACAAAGCAAATACCATTAAACGGGAAAAAGGAAAATAGAGAATAAGAAAAGTAAGAAAAGACAACTGAGTAAAATTAGAGGAAAAAAGGAAAATGAAAACCCTTATTAGATATACCAATGTTAAGTTAAATGGGTAATAAAGATGCCAAAAGCAAGATGCCCAATATGCGATGAAATGATAGACCTAGGAAGGCCACATGTAGGAGACGTAATAGAGTGCCCCTCATGCGGAGTATCACTATCCATAGAGCAAAAAGGACGTAGATGGAGCCTGAAAATAGTAGAGGAAGAAGAGGAAGAGTGGGAAGAAGAAGAAGAGGAACTAGAGGAAGAAGAATGGGAAGAAGAGGAATGGGAGGAAGAGGAGGAGGAAGAAGAAGAGGAAGAAGAGGAATGGTGAATATCTCTATATGGGGTTCTCCCCCATTTTTCTGATATAGGAAGTAAAAAACACGGCTAAGAAGAAGAAAGAGGAGAGGAAGGAAAAGAAAGAGAAGAAGTAAAACTCTTGACATTACTTAAAGGCAACTTTTTTTATTATAACTTCCCGTTATTGCTCTCAATAATGCTGGGAAAAGTTTTTATCTAAAATGTATGTAGCTTTTAATCAGAAGCTTATCTATGCCATTTTACATAATATTGAATGATGAAGAAAGGATTAATGAAATAATTGGAAATTCTAAAACCGTTCCATTAAAACTTAAAAAACACTTATTTATAGTAAACAAGATAAATGGAGATTTTCAAGATAAGCTCGATGAGAGAGACCGTATACTAATATTAAAAACGAGTAGAAGTGTGGAAAGAGCGGAAATAGATTATAATAGAGGGGTATTTAACCTTGGAAGTTTAATACTGCTGGCTTATGATCCTCTAGAACATGCAAATGCAAATAGAGTTATATACAGATTAATTGGAAGATCACCATGTTTTAAAGTCTCAAGTCTAATATACCTCTTCCCATACATAAACTATGACAAATATGTTGAGAACAGAGTGGTTTCTCCAGGTACAATAATAAAGAGGATAATCGCATATGGAGGAAGAGCTATAAGTGCATCAAGACTCAAACTTATACATCCAAGTAGTGGGAAACCACTCATAGAAGATTTAGAAAGAAATCTTATGAAGAAGTTAGAAAATATTAGTGAAGCAGTACAAAAACATAAAATGCAAAAGAAGACTGTTAAAGTTAAGACGCTTCTAGAAATGAAAAGCGAAATAAAAATGATAAGAGCTTTAACAAGAGTGTATTATGAGGAACTCAACATAAACTTGAAGACTGTAAATTCAAAAATCATAAACATTGCAAAAACAATAAATCAGTTAATAGCGGAAGCCAAAAAAAGGTGAAAATAACATATAAAAATCATCACACATTAGGGTTAGCTCTTTCAGACATCAGTTTAAGATCCCTTGAAACAACAAATGGTGTTAGAAACATGCTAATAAGAACACTAACAATGACAACTACAAAGCAAACATTATTATAGAGCTCAGGATCCCCAATAAACAACCTATTTGGATCATAAAGCAATGGAAGCCTAGAAGCAACAAGAGTTGATAGACCATTAGCTATAGAGAATTTAACTATATCAGACTCAATTACATCCAATTTCACAATATAATTATATAACCTAACGACAAGAAGTCTAGAACATAAAACCATTAATGATGCACCTAAACCAGTAAGCATATAGTTAAGAGAAATACTGGTGATCAAACCCACATAAACGAAGAAGAAGGATTTTAAAAGGAAAGTTATTTCTTCATGGAATTCCCGTAAATGACTTATTTCAACTTCAAATATCCTCTCAAATCCAAGCTTCCTAAAAATAGAATCACTATTAACTAAAAGCAGACCAAAAAACAGTAATGTGAGAGCCCCAGAAGATTCCACAACACCCTCAGAAACAATATAGATTAAGAAAACCATAGCTATAGTTAAAATGTAATTGAACTTCTGCCCCCTAAGCTTATTCAAAACAAAACTCCAAAAACACCCACTTAAAGAACCAAAACCCATAGAAAAAATGAAAGATAGAAATATATTCCTAAAACTATCAACAACAGATAATCCCGGAGAAATAATCAATCTAATCAGTGTTATAACACAAATGAAACTTAAAGACGTAGAAATTACAGACTCCAACAATAAAGTATTCTCCACATCCTTAAAATCAAAATTTAAAAATTTAAGTGAATGAAAAAGGCTTGAAAGAGTTACAGGACTAGTATTCAACATCGCACCTAGAAGTAGACAATTAAGAAAACCTAAAGAACCACCAAAAACAGAATACAAGAAAACTGCAACAAAAATCATGTTCACAAAATAATAAATAAATGCTAAAAGTAAGCTTCTAGAAAAAATTTTAACAAAAGTATCTAAATCCATGTTTATACCAGCATCAAAAAGTATTATACATAAAGCTATTATGCTCATGAAAGAAGAAGCTCTAATAAATGGTTCAGGATCATACAATTTGAAAACTGGACCAATAAGAAAACCAAAAAGTAAGAGCCAAATAACATCCGGGACCTTAGTTTTAACATAAAATAAATTCCCCAAATACCCGAGAAAAACTGTAAAAACAAATAACAAAAATATGTTTATGTCGATGGTCAAGCAATACCACCATAAACTAAAAGTTCAAAAACAAATATTGTAAAAACTAAAATTAAACTTTATGAAGCAAACCCAGAAGGAAGAAATTTAAAACATAAAAGCAAAACACCACTAAGACATACTATTTAAAACATTAACTGGTAATGAGGTCAACCATAAAACTGACATCTGTAAAAGTTGATACAAGAAGATTCAACTCTAAAAGCGAATTAAACCAAAGTGATTGTTAGAAAATGTTATATAAAGAGTGACATAAAGAAGTTTGGATCAAATCCATAGGAGTAGAGGGGCTATTCATGAAGAGCATCATAATGATGGGTACTGAAAATGAACTAAGAACATTATTTGATAAATTTAAAGGGAAAGCAACAATAATAGGACCAAAAATTCCAAATGGAGAGATCGCCATAAGGTACTGCGAATTAAATGATTACAGTGAAATACCAAGAGAAGTAGAGGATGACCAAGAACCTGGCAAATACAAGTTGATGCAAGGAAAATTCTTCAGACATGGTTTCGATTCTCCAAAGAAGTATATGTTCCCATCAACCTTAAAAATAATTAGAGTGGAGAAAGAGCTTGAAGTAAAACCATACAATTACGATCCAAAGGAAACGGTTTTCTTTGCCATAAAACCATGTGATGCAGCAGCGATAAAAATCATGGATAAAACGTTCACATGGAACAAAGATGCATACTATAATGCTCAGAGGGGGAAGATAACAATAATAGTGGAAAACTGCATAAAACCCGGGAAAACATGCTTCTGCGCCACAATGGGAACAGGTCCTAGAGCCACCGAAAATTTCGACATAGCATACACAAAAATAAATGGGAAAGTGCTATTCGAAGCTGGGAGTATTAAGGGGGAGAAAATATTGATGGAAATAGAAGTATTAAAACCAGCATCAAATGAAGTTATAATAGAATTCATCAAAGTTATGGATGAAGCATATGAAAAAGCAAAAGCACCATTCACAACAATAAATCTACCAGAAAAACTTGAAATAAACATTGCAAACGAAAATCTGTGGAAAGAATTGTCTGAGAAATGTCTTGGATGTGGAAACTGTACAATGGTATGCCCAACATGCTTCTGCTTCGACATATATGATGAATCACACCTAGACGAACACGTTGACAGAGTAAGATACTGGGATAGCTGCTTCACCTACAGATATGCGGAAGTTGCTAGAGGGCATTTCAGACCTGAAATATGGGCAATGTATAGGCAATGGATACTACACAAATTCTCATACTGGAAAAAGCAATTCAACATACTTGGATGCGTTGGATGTGGAAGATGTATAACATGGTGTCCAGCTGGAATAGACCTTAGGGAAAACGTTAAAAAAGCTTCTATAGGGGTGTAAATGATGATTTACGAGGAATATATACTAAGAAGAGCGTTAATAAGTAAGGTAACACAAGAAACAAAAGACACATACACATACCACATAAAACCATTAGAAAGCGAAATTAAAGGAGCACCTGGACAATTCAACATACTATACCCATATGGAGGAGGAGAAGTGCCAATATCAGTTAGTGGAATAGAAAATGGGGATATTATGCATACAGTAAGATTTGTTGGAGCAGTAACCAGAATGTTAAGTAAAATGAGGGAAGGAAGTGTAATTGGTTTGAGGGGGCCTTATGGAAGCATATGGCCATTAAATGAAAGCAAGAATCAAGATATACTTATAGTTGCAGGTGGAATAGGATTAGCTCCACTAAGACCAGTAATAATGGAAGTAAAGAAGAATAGAGCAGAATATGGTAGACTAATGATATTGTATGGTGCAAGAACCCCACAAGACCTACTATATAGAAGGGAATTTGAAGAATACAGCAAAATAGAAGATTGCGAATTCCATGTAACTGTGGATAAGGGAGATGAGAAATGGACTGGAAATGTGGGGGTTGTAACAACACTAATACCAAAAGTGGAAGTAAACCCAAAAAACACAATAGCAATGGTATGCGGACCAGAAACAATGATGATATTCACAGTAAAAGATTTGATGGAGAAGAAGGGGTTGAATGAATCAAGAATATACATATCTATGGAGAGACGTATGAGATGCGGCATAGGGCAATGTGGACACTGCCAAGTTGGACCATTCTTCGTATGTAGAGATGGACCAGTATTCCAATACTCAAAAATAAAGAGGTACTTCGAGGTGAAATACATATGAAAATTGCAATATTCAAATTTGCAAGTTGTAGTGGATGCCAACTTGAACTACTAAACCTAGAAGAAGAGCTACTGGAGATAGCAGGTAAAGTTGAAATAGCATACTTCGTGGAAGCCTCTAGAAAACTTATGAAAGGACCATACGACATATCCCTCGTGGAGGGAAGCGTATCAACACCAGAACAACTTGAAGAGCTACACAAAATAAGAGAAGAATCAAAGTATCTAATAGCAATAGGGTCATGCGCTACTGCAGGAGGAATACAAGCCCTTAGAAATTGGGCGCAACTAGAAGAATACAAGAAGATCGTATACTTGAATCCAGAATGGATAAAGACTCTAGAAAAATCAACCCCACTATCAGAACATGTGAAAGTTGATTTTGAAATAAGAGGATGCCCAATAAATAGGAAGCAACTACTATGGGTATTAAGCCAAATAATAGTTGGAAGAGAACCATTTCTACCGACCCACAGCCTATGTATACAATGCAAAATAAAGGGATACACATGTGTACTGGTGACAAGGGGGGAACCATGCCTAGGACCAGTAGTCATGGCTGGATGCGGAGCACTATGCCCAAGTTTCCAAAGACCATGCTACGCATGTTATGGACCATCAGACCTACCCCAAACAATAAAGCTGGCACAACAATTCACGGAGAAGGGGTTAAGCAAAAAGGATATCTCATTATTATTCAAGAAATGTGAAAGCTGGACACCCAAATTCAAAGAGGTGGTGGAGAAATATGAGTAAAAAAGTGGAGATAAACATAAAACCATTAACAAGAGTGGAAGGAGAAGGGGAAGTCGAAATAGTGGTGGAAAATGGAAATGTGAAAAAACTGCAAGTAGAAATAACCGAAGCACCAAGATTCTTTGAAGCCTTCCTAATAGGAAGAAGTTACTTGGAAGTACCAGATTTCGTTGCAAGGATCTGTGGAATATGCCCAATACCATACATGTACAGTAGCAGCAGAGCTATGGAAAAGATACTTGAAATAGAAATTCCGAAGGAAATTAAAGATCTAAGGAAAATTCTACTATTCGGAGAATGGATAAGTAGCCACACACTACACGTATTCCTATTACATGCACCAGACTTCATGAAACTAAATGACGTAATAGAATTGGCAAAAATAAAACCAGAAATAGTTAGAAAAGCACTAAAACTAAAAGCCTTCGGAAACTATATTATGGAAAAGATTGGTGGTAGATCGGTACACCCAGTTTCATGCAGAATTGGAGGATTCTATAGGGTAATAAGGAGGGAGGAACTTGAAGAGATTAAGAAGGAATGCAAGGATAAACAGGAACTCGCAAAAGAACTCTTAGAATGGATACTCCAATTGGAGATACCTAAAACAAAATTTGACTACGAATACCTATCACTACAAGACCCTGAAGGAGAATACCCAACTATAGGTGGAAGAATAATTTCCAATAAGGGAATGAACATATCTGAAGAGGAATTCGAAAATAACATAGAAGAATTCCAAGTGCCATATTCCACATCACTAAGATGCAGAATTAAGGGGAGGGGGACATACATAACTGGCCCAATAGCGAGATTCAACAACAATTACAAAGCTCTAAGAGGAGAAGTTAGAGACATATTAGAAGCCTATGGATTCAAAGCACCACTAGTAAACACATACCAAAGCATAATAGCTAGAATGGCAGAAATATACCATTCAACACTAGAAATAGAGAGAATAATAAATGAATACAAAGAACCAGAGAAACCATACATAGAGGGGAAAGTTAAAGCGGGATGGGGATGCGGAGCCTCAGAAGCACCTAGAGGAATACTATACCATTCATATAGAATAAATAGTGAAGGATACGTGGAGAAGGCAAGGATAATACCTCCAACCACACAAAACCTAGCACATATTGAACAAGATATACTAATGCAAATTCCAGAAATAATTAACAAACCAATAGACGAAGCACAGTTAATGGTGGAAATGATAGTGAGAAATTACGATCCATGCATATCATGCTCAGTACATGCCATAAAAGTGAAAATAATTAAAAACTAAATCCAATTTTACATTCTAATTTCTTTTTCCCACTTTACTCTTAACAGGATATATAACTTCTTTAGGAGCCTTCTTAAACATTTCAAGATAAGGTCTCAAAACTTTGGGTATAATTACACAGCCATCTGGCTCTTGATAATTCTCCAGTATAGCAGTTATAGCCCTAGTAGAAGCTATAGCTGTGGAGTTAAGCGTATGCACATACCCCCTCTCCAACCCCTTTTTCCCCTTCCTCTGAAATCTAATGTTGAGACGATAACTCTGCCAATCTAAGCAATTGCTACATGAAACCATCTCCCTATATTTACCTTGAGCAGGCATCCAAGCCTCAAGATCATACCTCTTAGCAACAACCGCACTCAGCTCCCCAGAACAAATATTCACAACCCTATATGGAATTTCCAAACCACTCCAAAGCTTCTCAGCATTCCCAATAAGTCTTTCAATCCAATCCCAAGACTCCTCAGGCATACAGAAAACAAATTGCTCAATCTTATTGAATTGATGAACTCTAAAAATCCCCTTAGTATCCTTACCATGAGCTCCAGCCTCCTTCCTAAAACATGCACTAACACCAGCATAAAGCAATGGAAGATCATCTTCATCCATCAAATCATTCATATGGTAAGCTGCAATGGAATGCTCACTTGTAGCTATTAGGAATAAATCTTCACCATCAATCTTGTACAAAGCCTCTTCAAAATCACTTAAAGTGGTAACACCTTCATATGCAGACCTCCTAAGCATGTAAGGTGTCAAAATAACTCTAAACCCCTGCTGAGATAAGAAGTCTATCGCGTATAAGAGTAATCCAAAATCAAGCCAAACAAGATCATCAAATAAGTAATAGAACCTGGATGTAGCCACTTCACCAGCCTTAACAGTATCACCCAAACCAAGGAAATCAAGCATATCAGCATGACCCTTAGGTTTCCAATCAATAACCTCATAATCAACATTAAACCCTTTAACCTGCCTCAAAAATTCATCTAAGAATTCCCTATAAACTTTAGGTTTACCATAAAACCTGATTGGAACATTATCTTCCTCAGACCTACCAATGGGAACAGAATCATGAATAACATTTGGAATTCCAAGAAGCACTCTAGTACGCTCCTCCTCTAAATCCCTTAAAACCCTCTCTTCAAATTCGATTCTCTCAGCAAGCTTACGAGCCTCCTCAAGCTTTTTAATTCTCTCCTCACCACTCAAAGTAGCAATTTCACGAGAAATCTTATTATGCTCCCTCCTCAACTCATTAACTCTAGTCAAAGTTTTACGCCACTTTAAATCCAATTCTAAAGCTTTATCAACAAGAGATTCATCTAAACCTCTAGCACGTTGAGAAGCTTTAATTTTCTCAGGATCATTTCTAAGCAAATAAAGCATACTCCACATATAAACCACTAACCAACTAGCAATAAATTAAGTGCAAACAGATAAATTAATATTGTCATAAAATAAAAACAAAAATTATTTTTATATTAGATTAAATGGAAATCAAAGCATCACTCAGATAACTCATCTATAATTGCTTTAACAGCCTTCAATGCATAATCAATATCTTCAGAAGTTATACCATAATGTGTAACCATGCGAATCCTACGTGGACCAATAGCCCCACATTTAACACCCCTCTTAGCTAAAGCCTCTACGAAAACTTTTGCACTAATCTCCTTCAATTCGAAAATCACAATGTTAGTTTGAACAGAATCCAAATCAATGGATATTTCCTTGATCTTTGAAAGTCCAAGAGCTAGTTTACGAGCATTTTCATGATCCTCCTTCAAACGATCAACCATATTCTCTAAAACCCATATTCCAGGTGCAGCTATAACCCCAGCCTTCCTCATACCACCACCAAGAACTTTACGAATTTTCCTAGCACGTTCAATGAAATCTTTAGGTCCAACCATAAGAGAACCCACAGGCCCAGCTAAGCCTTTGGAGAGACAAAAGCTTAAGGAATCAGCATACTCAACAAGTTTTGAAGGCTTAACCCCAAGAGCTACTGCAGCATTAAATATCCTTGCACCATCAACATAGACCTTTAAACCATACCTCCTAGCAACTTCAGCCATAGCCTCCATCTGTTTAGGAGTTATAACAGCACCCCCAGCCCTATTATGGGTATTCTCAACACAAAGCAACGTAGTTTCACCGCAATGAATATCCTTAGGTCTAATAGCAGCTTCTATGGCAGCTGGATCCATGAAGCCCCTAACCCCCTTTATAGGTCTTGGATGAACACCTGCAATCCAAGACATCCCACCAACTTCATAATTGTATATATGTGAATCATACTCGACAATAACTTCATCTCCACGTTTAGTATGAGCCATAACAGATATCAAGTTAGCCTGCGTCCCACTCGTTACAAGTAAAGCAGCCTCCTTCTCAAATATCTCAGCAGCCATAGCCTCAAGCCTATTAACAGTTGGATCTTCACGGTAAACATCATCACCCAATGGAGCCTCAAGAATAGTGGCCAAAGCCTCCTTAGGTGGAATGGTGACAGTATCACTTCTTAAATCCACAATCCTCAAGCAATCACCAACTAATAATATGTTGTAATAAACATATAAGCAATGAAGTTAAAATAGGTTAAATGATAAACATGGTAAAAGAGTCTACGTATAGTGGTGGGAGAGTATATGTATGTGAAAAGTGTGGGCTAAAATATAGGGAAAGGATATGGGCTGAGAAATGTGAAGAGTTTTGCACAAAACACAATGCATGCTCAATTGAAATAACGAAGCACGCAATAAAATGATGTTAAAATTCAGATGAAAATTTACAATTCATCGTTTAAGGTACTTGTATGCAATGTAAATCATCCATATACAACCAACTAGTGATGATATAAATTCTGGAATTGCAACACCAGTAATCCCCATGGATCTCCACGGCACAAGGAACCATATAGCTAAACAAAGGAAAGCCATAAAAACACTTAAAACACCAAACAATCTATCCCGTCCATGGGAAAGAAGATGAACCCCAAATAAAATGGAAGCAATAGGATAGAGAAGGAAGAAGGCTACGGAAACATAAAAGTGAATTCTACCAGCAGTTTCAGGAAATATCCCTATACACATTAAAGCAATTGAATCAACAAATAATACCGTTGCAGAAGCTCTGCCAATAACCCCCCTTAAAATGAGAAACAACCCTATAGAGAATAATGCCTCAAGAAATCCGGCCAAAATTAAACCTGAATTAAAGTATAAGTCTGAGGGGCTTCTAGCACCTAAATCACTCAAAGCATTTTTATACCAAGAAAACCATGGGGCATTCATTATGGCTAAGAAAATCATTCCATAAGAAAACAATGGGGTTATAAATCCACAAACCCTAGCAACTTTAATAAATAAATCTCTAAAAACCATGAAACATTAATATGTGAATATCAAGTTAAGAACTTTACCAAAACCTAAGCTTAAATACTGAAATAATCATAATTTAGCCAGGTGAAAACTGTTGAACGAAAGGTTTCTACTCATGATTCCAGGACCAACAATATTTGAACCCTCAGTGCTAAGGGAATTAAGCATCACAACATTAAGCCACACATCAAAGGAATTCATACAAATATTCGATGAAACACTGAAAAATCTTAGGAAAATAGTTTTTGTAGACGAAAATTATAAAACAATAATCCTTGCTGGAAGCGGAACGTTAGCCATGGAGACAAGTACAACAAACTTCATAAAAAGTGGAGAAAAGGTACTTGTGGTATCCAATGGATACTTTGGAGATCGAATGATAGAGTTACTATCAAAATATCCAGTAAAAGTAGATGTCCTTAAAGCGGAAGAACTTGGAAGCAGAGTGGAAACTGAAAAGATATTAGAGAAGCTAGATGAGGGAGGATACAGCCTAATAACAGTAACCCACGTGGATACAAGCACAGGAGTAAAACAAGAACTAAAGAGCCTTGGAAAGGAAGTGAGGAAACATCATGATGAAACATTACTAGTGGTGGATGGAGTATGCAGTGTGGCTGGAGAAGAATTATACATGAAGGATTGGGGGATAGACATATTATTCACTGGAAGTCAGAAGGCATTAGGAGTACCTCCTGGATTAGCAATACTATGGCTATCTCCAAAAGCTATGGAAAAACTCAAAGAAACAAAATCCGCCTATGCACCATACTACATGGATTTAAATAGATGGATAAAGGTCATGGAAGCCTATGAAGAACTTAAACCATCATACTTCGCTACACCAGCAGTAAACCTAATAATGGCATTAAACAAGAGCTTAAAACTAATATTAGAGGAGGGTATGGAGAGGAGGTTTGGAAGGCATAAAATACTTTCAAAAGCATTTAGAGCAGGCGTCAAAAGCATAGGTTTAAACGTTATGGCGAAAAATGAAGATTATGCTGCATCCACGGTAACAGCCATACACCTACCACAAAACATAGAAGTACAACAATTCCTAGCGGAAATGCAGAGGAGGAATGTGATAGTAGCGGGGGGACCATACCCAAACATAAACTACTTCAGAGTTGGACACATGGGGCCAGTCAACGCCAACGACATATTAGCCACAATGGGGGCAATAGAGAGAAGCTTGCACAAACTCGGTATACCAATAGAATTGGGGAAAGGATTAAGCGAAACACAAAATATATTGGCAAATGAAGGCAAGTAAAAATCACAATAGTTATATACTTATTCTCACAACTTATATGATTATTGACAGGTGAAAAACCAATGAATGAAACTTGCTATAAATGTTCAAAATATTTAGCTCACCCAATATTTCCATATATTGGGAAATGTAAAGAACTCGACATAATGACTGTAGAGATTAGGGAACCTTGTCAAAAATATGTTGAACAAAAGATAGAGGAAGTAAAGGAAATATTTGAAGCTGGTGGCATACTGTACTGTCCAGTATGCAAAGATCCTATTTACACATTTGAAGAATATTTGAAACATAAAGAGCATAAACCATCAAAAAACTTTCTAATAGATGAAACCATCATAGAAGAGACTTATCCAGGATGATGGTATATGGAGGAAACAGATGAGATAAACATAATACTCGGAGGACCTCAAGGTTCTGGACTGGAAACTATATCGCAAATATTGACCACAGCATTTGTTAAATTAGGGTACGGAGTAATATCAGATCGTGAATACCATTCTAACATAATTGGTAGACATAGTTATATACATATGAAAGTGTCTTCAGAAGAGGAGCCTCTATCCCTCGAATATCCAGTACAAATAATAGCTTCAATGGATGCTGAAACGATATTCACTCATCAAAATGAATTATCCCCAGATGGAATACTAATATACGATACAGGAGTTTTGAAAGTTAAATTAGAAGATGTAAAGAGTATGGAGGAAGAAGTAAAAGCAAGATTGAAAAATGTAACTGTAGAAGAACTGGTCAATAGTTTAAATTGTAAGAAGCTCGGCATAAACTTTAAACAAATTCTATCAAATTTAACAGAAGAATACAATATACCAGCAACTCAAGCTTCAAGATACATAAGTGCGATAATAGTTGGAGCAATAGCTAAAATACTTAGAATAAATGAAAAGGCATTAACCTATGCATTAAACATTAGATTTGAAGGAAGAGAACTACTCGTAAAAACAAATATGCATGTAATAAAGATGATTGATAAAATTGTTGGGGAAGAATATGAGATTAAATTAAAGAAACCTAAACCTAGACATAAAGAGTACATGGTTGTAAGTGGAAATGATATTGTTGGAATAGCCAAAATAATTGGAGGAGTAAGATATCAAAGTTACTATCCAATAACACCTGCAGCAGATGAAAGTCTATTCCTTGAATCATATGAAAGGATAATTATGGAAAATGGTGATGAAATAGGTATATGCGTATTACAAACTGAAGATGAAATTGCAGCAATATCATCAGTAATAGGAGCCTCCCTAACTGGTGCTAGAAGCTCTACAACTACAAGTGGACCTGGATTCAGTTTAATGGTGGAAGCATTGGGATGGGCTGGAAACAATGAAACCCCCATATTGATAACTTACTACCAAAGAGGAGCACCAAGCACAGGATTACCAACAAGAGGAGGACAAGCAGACCTATTATTCACATTATCAGCATCACATGGAGAATTTCCAAGAATAGTATTAACCTCAGGGGATCATATCGAAGCATTCTATGATACCATAGAAGCATTAAACTTAGCAGAGAAATATCAAGTTCCAGTAATACATTTGCTAGATAAATTCATAGCTAACACAATAGCTTCAATACCAATACCAAATTTAAGTGAAATAAACATTGACAGAGGTAAAGTCATATATGAGGGGGAAGATTACAAGAGATTCGACCTTAAGAACATAATATCTCCAAGAGCTTATATTGGTAGTAAAACGATATCATGGTATACTGGAGATGAACATAATGAAGAGGGACATATAACGGAAGATCCATTAACGAGAACGAAAATGTATGAGAAGAGAATGAATAAAATGAAGTTAATAGAAACAGAAACCCCACAAAGATTAAAATACACATATCTAGACGAAGGAAGAGATTATCTGCTAATAAGTTGGGGTTCGACAAAGGGGGTTTGCATAGACGCTTTAAAAACGCTAAAGAAGGTCGATGGAATCCATGGATCACATTTAAATATAAAGATGTTTTCACCATTTCCCTCAAAGGAGGTATCACGAATAATATCGGAATACGAAGTAAACAAAGTCATAATGGTGGAAAACAACTACATGTCACAAGCAGCAATGGTAATCTCAATGCACACTGGAATAATAATTGAGAACAGGATACTGAAATATACTGGTAGACCAATATACAAAGATGAACTGACGAAAGCCATTAGAAACATATTAAGTGGGAAAAATAAAAGGGAGGTGTTGATAAATGGAGCATGAATACAGGACAAAGCTATGGGTAGACTGGTGCCCAGGATGCGGAAACTATGGGATATTAGCGGCATTAACACAGGCACTAAAAGAATTAAAAATAAATCCACAAAACACGGTTATAGTTTCAGGAATAGGATGCTCAGGTAAAATCCCACATTACATAAATGTAAATGGGGTACATACATTACATGGAAGAGCAATACCGTTCGCTACTGGAATAAAACTTTCAAATCCAAACCTAACGGTAATAGTCAATGGTGGTGACGGCGACCTACTCGGAATAGGAGCTGGACATCTAGTAGCATTAGGAAGGAGGAACATAGATATAAAAGTGTTACTACACAACAATGGGGTATATGGATTAACAAAGGGTCAAGCTTCACCAACACTACCAATTAAAATAAAAACGAAGGCATTAATAAGGGAAAACATACATGAAAATATAAATCCAATAACAATAGCATTATCGTCAGGATACACGTTTGTAGCAAGATCATATGCAATGGATGTAAAACACTTAAAACAAACAATAGTATCAGCCATAAACCATAAAGGTGCATCATTAATAGATATATTACAACCATGCGTAACATATAACGATATATACACAAGGGAATATTATGAAAAGAGAATATACAAGTTAGAAGAACTGGAAGACTGGGATCCAATAGTAAACAGTGAAGAGGAAAGGAGGGATAAATATTTGAGAGCTATAGAGAAAGCCATGGAAATGGAGAATATACCAATAGGAATATTCTATCAAGAAAAGTTGAAAACAACCTTTGAAGAAAGAATAAGTCAGAGAATACCAACATACTTACAAAAACCACCAGCAAAACAGAAGATACATGAAAATGGAAGACCAATAATAAGCTTAACAGAATTCAAGAAGATATTCAAAAATAAAATTATAGAAGTAGAAGAATAGGGAGACTATAAATAAAACTCTACGAATTCAAGTAGATCCATAAATGCATACTTAGGCTTAACAGTTAATGGAGTGTCAGGCTTAGTTAAACCAGTGAAGACTATTAAACTATCTAAGCCAGAATTCAATGCAAATTTTGCATCCATATCACATCTATCACCAACAACTAGAACTCTATCTTTGGCTACGCCCACAGATTTCAGTAGTAGATCAGCGAGGTATCTATTTGGTTTTCCAGCTGTAAATATTGGATTTAAACCAGTACTCTTAACTAGAAATGCCACTATGGCTCCAGCACCTGGAATAGTTCCCTCATCCACTGGTAGGACATGATCATCATTACATGCAACAAATAACGCTTTATTCATGGTTATAGCTCTATGGGCTATTTCAAGCTTCCTATAAGTTAAATTTCTATCTAAACCCACGACAACAGCTTCAATACTCCAAACATCATCAACAATCCTGTGACCCATAAGTGTAAGCTCTTCAACTAACCCCTCTTCACCAACAGGATAAATTCTCATAGAACCATAATTATCCATAATCCACCTAGATGCAAGATAACCACTATTGAAAACATGATCTACTGAAACTTGGAATCCAAGTATATCAGTTAGTTTAACTGCATAACCCCTACGACTAATACTAGAATTATTTGATGCAAAAACAAGTTTAATCCCTAAATCATTGAGAATCCGCAAAGCCTCAATATTCCTATCAATAATACATTCACCTCTCCAAACAACCCCATCCAAATCCACAATCAATAACTCATATGGAAAACTCATATCAACCATATTAAGTGATAATCGAAGTTGAAATTAAACATTTGGAGAGCTATATAGCTTTCAATAGTATATCTTTCTGGATCAACATTAAATTTTGGATTTTAAATACATATCGGAAACTTTTGGGCATAGGGGGTCTGGCATATTGAGTTTCCCAAATAAAATGTAAGCTCTCGCATAACAACCACCCAAACAATCAGCCCATAATTCACAATCATCACATGGAGGGATAGGCTTCGGATTCTTGACACTTTGAACCATCAAGTTTTCAATAAACCTCTTCCAAGCACCCCTAACTCCCCAAACTCTAACATTACTAACCTCAATGTTTAGGACATCACATAAAATAACTCTACCAGAAGGGGTTAAATCCATCACCCTCCACCTCCTACAACAACCATACCTAATTCTACTCGAAGAAGTTATCAATCCAGTAAAGGGAGCACACCAAACCCCCACATTAACTCCAAGTTCTTCAGCTTTGGATTCAATAAGCTTAATAGCTTCATAAAATTCCTTACCATCTACATGTAAACTGCTGATGTAAGCTGTACCTGATGGCATTGTTGGAATCATTGAGAATCGTTTGAATCCAAGTTTTAAAGCTTCTTCAAGAATCCTATCAACGAAACCATAATTCAACTTATTAACCGAAATATTCACTTGAATATCAACACCAGAAGCTAGAAGTCTTTTAACCCCCGAAATGAATTTCTCCCAAGTATTAAGCCCCCTAATCTTTTCATACAATTCCCTATAATGACCATCCATACTAGTTAAAACGTAAACTTCAAGTTTAGAAAGTTTTGATGCTACATCATCATTGATGGTTGTGGCATTTGTAAATAGTGAAGGTGAAATGTCTACATCAATACTATACCTTAGTATCTCAAATATATCACTTCTAAGTGTAGGTTCCCCACCAGTAAAATTTATATGTTCAACACCAGCTTCACGAGCATCATCTAGAATTTTTATTACATCATCATAGCTTAAATCAGATTCGAAACGATATAAACTAGCATAACAATGATGACAATTCAAATTACACTTCGAAGTTATAAGCCATATTAAATCTTCAGGTCCACTCATTCTCCCATACCCGTAATTTACGATTTAAATAGTTCATCTACACTAAATCTATAATACTTCACAAGATTCCCTTCAGATCTAGGTTTAACTATGAAATCCAAATTAAAGCCATTCTCCCTCAGAAATCCTCTAGCAAACTTATCAACAATATAACTCCTAGATCCAAACAATACGTGGCCAAGACTATTACGCCATAATGCAAGCCCTCTAGTAACACCCTTGTGAACAATATATAAGGATAATATTCCATCAGCGAAAACCATCATTGCAACTGTATTTCCACCCTCAATAGACTCGAAGAGCATCTTAGCAGTTTCAACACTATCACCATAATCCAATATCAATTCCTCAAGCAAGTGTGGGAA